>CAMEON010000003.1 GCA_945929845.1 uncultured Clostridia bacterium
CCGCACTCCGGACAATATACAATCGTGCTCATATGTTTTCTCCCCTCGCACACTTATCCAAAAACCATTATATCACATTTTTCGTTAATTCCCAATATATTGTGTTATCCATACCATTCCAATCCTCTTGAAAAATAACAACGGAGGTAAGCGGTGATCATACAAATCTATAATTAGGCAGATTGTAGACCAAAACAAAGGATTCCGTCAGTTTAGAGAAGGTTTTTGCCCACCTTTCAGAAGGCAGTGGGTCAAAGAAAAGCTCGTGTCCACCCCCAAACAACGGAATCCCCTGTCACGACTCCCTCCCACCGTCTTTCCTTTCGCTCCTGTATGGTCAAATGAAAAACGGACGGGAATCAGTGTCATGCTATTAGTCAGTGTGCCCTTTATCGACAGTCTGACATATTGATAATGTGATAGTCATGATTTTCGCTTACAAGTCTTTGCTTGGTATGACTGGCAGTAAATAGATATCAATGCACTATGGTGAAATCTATTTCTTGGCTAATTATCCAGGGTGCCTTGTTAATAAATACGCCACTCGACCCTGTTTCATTGGAATGATCACTTCCCGCCTCGGAATAATGCTTGTTATCCTTTGTTCCTCGTTCGCCAGCTGCACCACCTGTACCGCCACTCCCGGCAGATCCTTGCGGGTAAGATGGTATTCCGGAAGAATAAAGGATAGCAATGATAGAGTCCCCGCCCGATCCTGCATAACCGCCTGAACCGGATTTTCCATATTGCCATTTGCTGAATAATCCCCCAGATTCATTTGCAAAAGAGTATCCACCTGCGCCTCCATTTCCACCTTGTCCGCCATTAAAACCTAAACCGCCATTACCTCCTTTTCCTCCATTACCAGCATAATCTGGCTTTACTCCATTCTCATTCCATAAAGCATTACCGCCTTGGCCACCATTACCGCCTGCACCGCCATCACCGTATTGTAACTTTAATTCACATGTCGTAGTGGACAGAATAATACCTGCTTTATCAGCGAGCGGTGCTCCACCGTTACCGCCGTTACCGCCGTTTGCTCCATCGGGTAATTGAGCAAACCCTGCATAAGATCCCCAACCAGCAGATCCTCCGTCACCGCCAATGCCGCCTTTTCCGCCAATGAGATTCACTTTTGCCTTTCCGGAAATATGTAACGCTGAGCAAGTTACAGCACATCCGCCATTTCCGCCGTTACCGCCGTTCGTGGTTGTTTTCGCAGGAGCACCTCCATCAGATATTGTCAACTCTTGATCCTGACCATGTGCACCGGTTCCTCCTGCACCGCCGTATACATTCAAAGTAACTTCTTCGCCAACAGCAACAATTTTGGCAACAATTCCACAAGCTCCATCCGCGCCATTGCCGCCGACAGTAGTGGCATCTGCACCTTTTCCGCCATACGCATCAAGTGTTCCGGATCCCGTAAAGGTAACACTCTGTTGACTCAAATCGATTGCCGGATAGCCGTACTCTTCACATCCATTTTTAATGCTGCATGTCCCGATGACTTCAATCTCTATGCTACCACCGGTACATTTTCCGAACACGCCCTCTCCGGTCTCAGGTTTAGTCAACAACCAATTACTAATGGCTCCGCCAGTATAATCATCATTTGCCGAGACGAATTTGAAGTCTTGCAAATGCAGAATTCGTGTCTCGTCGTCTCTAAGTCCGGCAAAGGTAAGATAAGAACCTGTGTACAATATGTTAGGATCACCGATGATATATGTTTCTTCCTCGAGATCGGTTGCATTCAGTACCTTTTGGGGATCCATCTTTCTTAAATCAATTATTACGATCCCGTGGTCACACCGTCTCGGCACCTCTTCATTGTACACCCAATACTCTTTCCTATCGCTATCACTTGTGATGTCGGAAACGAGTGTATGATTCTCAACATACAGTCCGATCTCATACGGATCGACTTTCCAATATGCTTTCAGCACATGATCGCATGCAACACCTACTTTTGAATCTTCAGTAATTGTTATGGAATCATCCAAATGCCAGCCATCAAATGTATATCCTGCTCTTGTCGGAGTGGGTAGCTCTCCGTATACAGTATTCAGAATGACTCCCTTTGACGTTTTGTCAACTTCACCGCCCTGCGCATCAAAAGTCACCACAAGTGGTTCAATCTTGATGTCGATGGCGTATTCCTTCGAACAGAAAGTACCGTATACATTGATTGAAGCTGTTAGCATAATCTGCTGGTCGTAAAGCAATTCCGACTTCTTTACCGAAAGCAAACTGGTTTCATCCGACAGATAATAGTTATCATCTCCTGACACCCAATCAACTGTATATCCAGAAAAACTTCTGGTATATACTGCGCCGCACACTCCAGCCCCAGACATTGTTACCTCCGCTTCAACCGGGAGAAGCTCAAATATTTTCTCTGCTTCTTTTTGGGCATCAAGTATGCCATCCACACTATATCCAATTGGGACGGAATAATCCCCGCTTTCAGCATAAAGATTCACATAAATATCGGCGAAGTTTTCATAAAGCATTTCGAGGTTTGTCTTCGTAAAGATGTTGACCGCATTCTGAGAAACATCAAGATATTCAAGTGTTTCAAACCTGCTGAGAGAATACGGATATTCCCCGCTACTGTCCATATCGCCGACATAATCAGCAATCTTTGTATTTTTTAGATTTAGCGTTTCAACATTAGGCATGTCGGGAATTAGATTTACATTATCGATACGATATCCTTCAAGTGATACTCTTACAAGTGCATTATCCGAATAGTCAGTCGACATATATAATGCTGCACTGGCATTTGTCGTATCAAGATAGAGATATCGCAATGTAACTATACTATTTTTTACAAAACCAAAATCGAATATCCCAATCGGATTTCGGGCAAGATCAATATAAATATACTTTTTCGATGTTGACAACCAGGGTTTGCTTGAATTGTTATACATATTAGATATGTTACAATTTTCCAGCGACAAATACTTCATTGATTGAGAGTTTGCCATAAGTCCAACAATATCATCGCCAATGTCAATATTGTCTGCATAAAGCAATTCAAGACTACTCAAATAACCCAGTTCGGTGATATTCGTGTCAATCGGGTTATTACTTATGTCAAGATACTTCAATGTAAGTTTTAGATTTCCGATAATAGCCACATTGTCCACAGAGGATTCTTTGTTGGTATAGGTGGAGGCGATTGAACAACCTGCTATTTCCAGTCTTTCGATGGGCTTAATCGTTGTACTTGTCGCTTGAGCAGATGAATCAGTATCTTTAGTTTCTAAGAATGACAAGTCGTACACATCCAAACCGGAAAGTGTAAGCACTTTTAAATTTGCCATACCGCCAAGATACTCATTCCACTTAAGCACCTGACCACTTCTTTCGTTGCCTGCAAGAAGAAGCTTTTCGATCAAAGTAAACTTAGAAAGAATTGCAAAATCTGTTATTTCATTATTCTCTGCAAACAATTCTCTCAGATTGGTCATGTTCCGGAGATCGCCTATTTGGTTAATAGAGCAATTTGAAATATTCAAAACTTGCATAACGGTCAAATTGCGAAGTGAAGAAATATCTGTAATACCCGCATTAGCGTTGAGATACAATGTTTCAAGAAATGTCAGCGTATCAAGGCTATCAATATTGTATATTTGGTTTTCTCCTAAATAAAGCTTCTTCATTGAAGTCATCTTCTTTAAAGCAGTAATATCGCTGATATTGTTGCATTGCAATCTCAATTCAGTAAGAGCAGTGAGCTTGTTCAATGCAGAGATATCAGTTAGATTATTATTGTTTAAAGATAAATATGTCAAATATACTTTATCCGCCAATACCGCAATATCATCGCTCTCTAAATTGTTGTTGGACAAGGTGAGAAGCGTGAGCATAGGTGTTTGACTAAGCAAAGATATATCAAACAGATTGTTGTTATCCAAATACAATTCTTTTAGCTTGCTATATATATTGGTGGACGAGAAGAACATATCAAGCGAAGTCAAATTATTCTTAGAAAGGTCAACAAGTTTCAAGTTTATCATATTTGACAAAATTGGGGTTCCGCCAACTGCTTCGCTGGAAATGCCAACATTATTAGCTATAAAGCTTTCGAGGTATGTGAGTCCCGCAATTTCGGATATTCCGTTTGTGATATTCAAGCCGGATATATTCAAGAGTCTGAGGTTTTCACAATAAGTTAGACCTGTCAAGTCGGTAATAGGAGCATGAAGATCTCCTGCGCCATCCTCAAACCAATCATTGTATTTACTCAAATCAAGGCTGACAAACTTCGTATTCTTCAATGTCTCGGTAGTAAGTTGAGTGTATCCAAAGCGATCACGCATTTCAATCAACAATGCGTAGTATAGAGAATCAGAAATGTTTACACCGGGTCTGAGCAAAGTGTTGTTCGGGTTTTCGACAGTAATGATATACTCCAAAGTAAAAGTATTGCTACCCGAGTCGGTCGTATATGTCACTTGAACAGTAATAGGACAAGTAGTACCGTTGATCGCTTGCTCGTTAACCGTTACGGTGTTCTGCTCAATGGTAACCGTATTCACGTTATTGCTTATCCATTTGATTTCACAACCATAAGTTGTTTCATCTGCCCAAAGTGTATCGCCGGTTGAGAAAGAGTTTTTCACCTTGCTTGCGATCTGCCCGATCACATAACGACGAATTTCATCCTCTGTAATTGCTGTCAAGGATACATCATCCAAATATACCTTACCATCATCTTCAAGAGGTTCTCCGTTAAACGTAATAGTTGCCACAAGATCGATCGTTTTGGCGGATGTTCCACGGTGAATCTGACTTATGGGCTCATATGTTCCGTTATTATTGATAACCCATTCAAGTCTAACTTCATACACACTACCGCTCGTAGAACCAACCTGCTCGTTAGAGATCTTACGAATCAAGTTCAGGTCACAATCAACTTCTCCGCCCGTGATTGTGCTCGTTCCCGAAATAGTACCATTGGTAATGGTCTGCAAATACTTTACAATCTCTGCTTTTGTAGGGGTCGAGTATGCACCCTTTGCAAGAAGCGTAAAAGTAAGTTTTTCGGTAGATTCGGGAGTAGTACTATCAAGGTAAGAATAGATTTCTGCGGTGAGAGTAACCGTCTTGTCATAGGTCTGTTCGCTGAACACACCACTATTTGAGAACACATTTGCATCAGAGCTTGTCCATACAATTCTGCTTGTATATGCACGGTTTTCAGCATAAACAATCTCTGTCGGAAGTATCCAATCAGACGAGATCACCCCATTGTACTGATTAACCTGTGTATTGACCTGCGAAACGTAGTATTGCATATAAGGAGAGGTCGACTTTTCGTATATTGCATAAACTGTCAAATCTGATGAAAGATTTGAAAAATTGGGAGCAATATATTCAACTTTTGAAAGCGACCAACGACCATTACTGTATCCGCTGAGTAATGGTACATCAGGAATCGTATTCAAATCAGAACCGATCGGAACAGATTTCTTTGTCAAGATCTCGCCATCGGTGTTACAAAATAGTACATTGATTCTGTCGCCATATCCATCGACCGTTAACTTTGCAAGATTTCTTTGCAAAGCAACTGCGTCTGCAATGTCTACAATTCCGTCGTTCTGCGTGTTTGCAAAAAGAAGCTGGAAATCCGTCAATATGTGCAGTTTTGCAAGGTGACGACGAATGTATGTGGCATCACCAATATCAACCTTATTGTTGAGGTCAACGTCACCCATTTCGTAAATGGAAAGGGGTGCAAATTCCCAGTTGAGCGCCACCTCTTCGAGTAGCCCATTCACTAGTCTATGAGCAATGTAAGATCCGCTTTCATCAACTGTCAGACAATCATATATACCGGCAGACAAATACTCATCTACGCGAAATGTCAAATCAACCAATAAAGTTTGTTTTGTAACATTATCACTGGTTTTTGAGTAGTTAATTCCAATAGATCCAGGGATTTCTGCATTGATAACAACTGCGCCTTTGATATTTTCATTTTCAGCGGCACTAACAAGTGTGAGCTTGTCTGTGTCATATTTCAACAAAACTTCAAAGTCAATAATATTTGCGTTATCTGCTATATAAATCGTTGTGGTAAACTCTTCACCTTGTCTAACTTGAAATTCTGTGGATGATATCTGTATATCTTCTTGCTCCGTAGCACTAACGGAGAGAACACATAAAGAGCACAGAACTGCAACAATAAGTGCTATTATAACTAAAGATTTCTTCATAATTTCCTCCTATTAGTTTATCGGAATCAGTTGCTTTTTATATGCAGCAATAAGAGCTTCTTTTGAGAAAAATTCTTTCCAGAAATCTTCGACTTGGACAGGCTCACCTGTGCGCCAATCCTCTATATAGGCAACATTGTTTATCCATTCGCGACAAGTGCCTTGTACAGTGGCGAGCAAACAATAGTTGGTATCAGTTACGACCCACGCTCCATTAACAAGTTTTTGAACTTCGCAGTATAACGGGAGATAAACAGTATATTTGACTACTCTCCAATTATATGGTGTTCCGTTGGAATTAAAATATATGGCATTAAAAGTGATATTTGTAGTCTCAGAAGAATCGTTAGACCCAGATTGAGTATGTGAAACGCCAAGATTTTGAGAAAACTTCGTTCCCACGGAGGCTCCTATTGTTGTTGATGCTTCCGCACCAAAAGCTGATGCTCCTACAGATGCTTCTACTTTGTTTTCAAATGATTCTTCAAATCCTAAATCAATACTCAAGGAACTTGACCAACTATGAGATTTTGAAACTGAATATGACACAGAGATTTCGTTTGCCGTAGCATATCCATCATAAACATAAGAATCACTTTCAGTATTGGAAATCTCCATAATCATACCATAATTGTAATCATAGGGATCATAGAATACCATTTTGGTTGTTCCGTCTTGAACTTCGCCAATTGGAGTCTTTGAATAGGTAATATATTCATACCACTCTTTTTCATGTGCATTTGCGTTTGAATTAGATTTCACCTCATCGGGATATGCACCGTCTTGTGCTATATCGCCAACAGATGGTTTGTCATATTTCTCAGTTTCCTCTTTGTTGTCGTTCACATTTTCCCATAAAAACGAAATACCGCCCTCCGCTAATGAAGCTACGGCAATCGTTCCAAATAAAACAGAAAATAACAATATCATTGAAACGATAATAACGATCTTTTTCCTCTTACTGTTCATCGTGTAACTCCTCCATAATTATTTTATTCTGTAGCACTTGATACTCCGATTTTACCAATACATCGTTACTATCAAGTGAATACATACTGTTTACATTGATTTGTAGACTTGTTTCGTTTTTAGTATTTACTTTGGGCTTGAACTTCAAAGTCATAAAACTTACTTCACCCGTTGTATTACTCGTAGTTACATAATTCATATGGATAACACCCATGGTTGCATCATTGAGCATAACACAATCATCAACATCAGTAGAGGCAACCAATTCAAGCAGATTGCCATCGTATGTTATATCCATATCAAGACCGCAAAAACTGACCTCGCCATATATTGCAATTAGCACTTCAAATTCGGATTCACCTGAAATATACACAGTATCTGCACAAATTGCATTGGCGATTTTCGATACATCTCTATAGGTTGCAATAATATCAGTGTTTTGAGTTATGTTATGATAATTACCATTCCAATCGGTAAAAACATATCCAATCCTACGGGGGGGCGTTGGTGGGTTCAACGCCTCGCCTTTCTTGCACTCCTTTATGTCAACTGGTATACCGTTATCTGTAATAAATCGGACGATAAATTTTTCAATAGCTGTTTCGTTCCCGTTATTGTTATTGTTAGTCTGTTCGTTATTATCTTCCGAAAGACCGCAACCATCTCCATATGGAGCTGTATTTATGTTGGCGTTATCAGTTGGTTTTTTATTCCCACACGAAGCAAAATTCAGGATTTGAAGAATCATGAAAAAATATATCACAAGAAGAAAACCATTTCTTTTTTTGTTTGAGCACTTCATTGAATCTTCACCACACCTTCAACGAATTTACAGGTGGAATCTACAATTGCCGTCCCGTCAATTTCCTTAATGCTCGTCATTTTAATGGTTACATTTGTTGCATCCGCAGTCGTATTCTTTATTCTAAAGGTTAGCGCAATGATTTCTCTACTCTTTGTCTTCTCGGTAGCGGCACTGAAGTTAAGAATTATGCCATTTTCAAGGGATTGTGTATTAACAACAATATCAAGATCAAGATTCGAGTCATAAGATGTAAGCTCTAGTATTGAACTGTCATAATATAGGGTCATATCAAAGCCACAAGTCTTAACTATACCATCTATACTGACAAGCACTGTAACTGTATTTCCAATACTACCGGAGACAGATTCGACCGTGAATACATTTTTACAATCATTATATATAGCAACTACGCTTTCATTCTGAGAAACATTCGTGTAATTACCGCTCCATCCAAGGAAAGTTGCACCTGCTTTGGAAGGATTAGCAGGAGGGGTAGCCGCATTACCTTCCACTACAGTAGACGTTCCAAGAATCGTTGTTCCATCATAATCGTAAAATGTTACTGTGTATGTTGCTGACGAAGCATTTTGTGTATAAGTTGCTATAACTATTTCATCGGATGTCACTGCGGTGTATGTTCCCGACCATCCGGAAAACTCATAGTCACTTCTTGTTGGATCAACAGGAGGAGTTGCACTTGCTCCGCTATCAACAGTTTGTACCTTCAAAACAGAACCATCATAGTCCTTGAAAGTAACAGTAAACTGCTGAACATACTGTGCCGTGACTGTAATATTAGACGTAATATTACTAAATGTTTTATCCCATCCAATAAATCTATACCCTGTTCTTGTCGGAGCAGTAGGCGCAGTTGCGCTACTTCCATCTTCAACACTTTCGGTTTTTAACACTGATCCACTATAATCGACAAATTTTACGGTATATGTAGTAGGCGCAGGAGTGACTGTGACACCTACATACCCCGCATCAATCATTGTACCATCGGAAAGCACAATCCATAGATGAAGAGTTTCATCTACATAAGCATTGATAATACTGACACCGTCAACTCCATTCTTTCCATCCTCACCAGCAATGCCATTGTCACCGATATCTCCCTTGTCGCCCTTCTCACCCTTTACTCCGGCAAGAGAGGCCAGCCATTCTGTTTCAGTACCCTTATATCCGTTTTCAACCGCAAGCTCATACGCAGATTTTCCATTCTCACCATCAGCACCGGATTCACCTTGAATACCAGGATCACCCTGATCGCCTTTTGGTCCAGCAGGGCCTTGTTTACCGCATCCTGCGAGAATAAAAAGCATAAGTAGTACAGATAGAACCGATACCACAACCGTCAATAAGTTTTTTTTCATGTTAATTGCCTCCGTTACACTTTTTCCATGCAGTTCAATTATATGGTGAAAAACGCCACTTTTTGTTAATTATACCATAAAAGAATTACCCTGTCAATATATAAATGTAGAATTACACGGGGCAAATTCTGTAGTGAATTCCCAAAGTAAATTTCACAGTGGAATTTGAAGTGGAACTTACATTGGGAAAGAAAATGTGGTAGAATTAAGTCTAGGAAAAGGAGGCCCCAGACTACGGAAAATGTTGAAAACAACCACACCTTGTTCCGCGGAATCGTTGAATCCGGCACATCATTTGATGATTTCACGCAGGAAAATGTTGAACTCATTTTTTTCAAAAGAAAACAGTTCAACGGCAAAAGCTCTTATGATATGTTTACTTTAACATTTTCAAGGAGCTTGCTGGTGATTTAGGAATTTCTTTTATGAAACCAAAAGATGTCATATAAACCCGGTATTTGCTAATTTTCTTTTCTTAAAGTAAATTCTACCTATTGTGGAATTTAGTCTGGGAAATGTACCTCTCAGGCTTTTTGGCTGCGCTCTTTTTTTGTCCATGCCTGTCGCTTTCTCCTATTTCCGTTTCTTTTTTTCCTCTACCCATACTAAATTCCGCTTATTTCTCATCCTCAAGCTATCGATGCTGTCGATAAAGAAGAAAAGTAAAATCGCGTAGGAGGGGCAGACCGAAAAGTCGCCCCGACCTCTCACACCACCGTGCGTACCGTTCAGTACACGGCGGTTTCCAAGTTTACGCTGTAACTTTCAGGTAATAGTCAAGAAAGAACGTGTAACCAGCTATCTGCAAGCGTTCCTTGGAGATGGCCAGCTTCACGATGGGGCTATCGGCACTTCGCCGATAGCCTTTTCTCGTGTTCGCCATTCGCATTGCGTTCGCGTGGGATACGCCCAGCTTTCGCAAGTTGCAGTGTTTGTTTCTAATGGACTTCCAGCTTTTCCAGATGTAGGTTCTGAGTCTTGTTCGCAGCCATTCATCTATCTTCGTCAGGTAGCTTTTCATGTCTGCCAGCTTGAAATAAGTTCACCCATCCTGTGCCCGTTTCTTTCAGCTTCTTTTTCTTCCATTCGTAGCCCCTGCCGTCGCTTCTTCTGGTAATCTGTCTTACCTTCTGTTTTAGCTTTGCCTTGGACTTTGCATGGACAGTGGTCTTGGCTCCGGTCTTGCTGTAATAGAAACCATACCCCAGAAACTTTATCTTTCCAATATCCGCAATCTTTGTTTTCTCACGGTTCACACGGAGAAACAGCTTGGTGTTCAGCTATACCCTTCCCACTACCGGGCGGGTTCGGATCTTTCACCCGTTAGATTTTGCCCATGCCGGGCGCACCAAATAATCCCTCGTGTGAAAATTACACGAGGGATTATGCTGTTATTCGACCATTCCAATTACTCTATTCAACTATTCCAATCACCCTACCGCAACAGTAAACACTATCGTTCTCACCGATGCGAATCGGCTTATATTTTTCGTTATGCGAGATCAGGCACTTGTTCCCAAGCTCCTTGATGTAAACGTCACCGTTGACAACGAAGATACCAACCTCGCCAACATCAACAGCGTCGCACCTTTCAACAAAGACCTTTTCACCGTCGTGGTATGTAGGTTCCATACTGTCACCACGAACGGAGATAACAAAGTCAGCCTCTTCCGCTTCTTTACTCTCGGGAACGAATAGATCCTCCGCCAGATCGCTGTCAAGGATATTACCTGTACCGGCAGATGCAGGGAGCGTGTACCAATCGATCTTCAGCATTCTCGGCTTGGGCTTTCTCGCCAGCGCCGTCACACGCTTGTATTCGCTGTCGATCATATAATCCACGACCTCTTTCCCGTGCTCGTCAAGGGCACGGTATTTTTGTATCGTGTTCCACTCGGAAGCCGTCGGATGCCCTGCCATGGACTTGCACCCGATCATCTCATCCGCGGACACGCCGAGCAAGTCGCAAAGTCTTGCCAACTTATCGCAATCGGGACGGCCGATACCTTTCTCCCAGTTATAGATCACTCTGCCTGAGCTCTCGCCGAGAGCGTCGGCAATGTCCTGCTGAGTCATACCTTTTATATTTCGGTACTTCTTTATCTGTTCGCCAATAAAGCTCATGCGGATATACCTCCAAGTGTATTACGCAATTATTTTACCATACAATATTGTATTTGTCAATATAATTTCCCAATATTTTTGTATAATACTATTGACAATACAATTATTTTGTGTTATAATACCGAATACCAAAGAATTTTGGAGTACAGGGCAATTATACGTAACATTTTGGATTGAATAGTGCTATGAAGGAAAAACGAACAAACTTTTTTATGGTGGACAACCGGATATTTGAATATGATTTGAAACCCAGAGATATCGCGGTCTATTGTTTTCTTTGCCGTCGGTTGAATCGGGAGAACAACGTTGCCTTTCCCTCAAGAAAGGACATTGCTAAAGGCTGTGGAATCAAGAAAGAGGAAACCGTGGACAAGGCTTTGCGAGTGCTTGTGGAGAAAGGCTTGATCGAAAAATATCACCGTCATACGAATGCCGGTGATTACGGCTCGAATGTTTATCGGCTAATTTTGTAGGTAGGTGGTGTTGAAAAAGGGGGCTCTAACAAGAGGACTTATACCATATTTATAGCAGAAGGATATACTATAGGTCTATAGGAGAGCGTAATAATACAGAGGCACAGTCCGCCTTCCTTGACCTACGGATATACTATAGGTTTATAGGAGAGCGTAATAATACCACGGGCGGCGCGACCATGGCAGCCGACAAGATATACTATGGGTCTATAGGAGAGCGCGAATATACCTGTCGATGGCGGATACGCGCGTGGCGTGGATTCGAGGCTTCGGCGCACGCCAACCGACTTTTTTCTTCTGCATTTAAGATGAACGAGTTGAATGCGAAAAAATGATGGCACAAAAAAGAGACCGCCGAAGCGATCTCTTTGAACGTTATTCTTTTGGCATATTGCGAAGGACGGAAAGTTGATCTCTTCTGCCGTATACAACAGCGGTAATCCAGACTGTCGCGGTATCATCGTTCACCCAATAGTAAACGATAAAATTCTCAACCGTCATTTTATGAATACCTTCTGCTCTCCACGGTTCCTCATTCACAAGAGGATAGCGAAGCGGCATATGGTCGAGTGTCAGAATCTCTTTTTTGATGCGGTCAGACCAGCGTCGTGCGACCTCGGGTTCAAGCAAAACCTTGGAGATATACCCCACGGCTTCCTTCAACTGCGCCAGCGCGTTGTTCGTCAGTTTTATTTTATACGTCATCGTCAGATACTCTTATTGATCTCGGCAAAAGCATCTTCCACATCAATACCCTGACCTGCTTTCGCGTCGGTTAGTCCTTTTGCCATCATAGTGTTGAACTGTGCATCTGTCATTGTATCGCGAGTCTTCAATGCGGGGACGGAGAAGGAATACGGAATACTGTTGGTCATAATGATCTGGCGGTAGAGAGAATCGATCAGCACGGATACCGGAATACCAAGCCGCTCCAATATCTCTTCTGCCTGTTGCTTGATCTCGGGGCTGACACGTGCGGTTACGTTTGCGGTTTTCGTTGCCATAGTATACACCACCTTTCTGCTATTAGTATACCACATTGTATAGCGTATTGCAATACAAATCACAAAATTTCTTTAAGCAAATTTTGGACGAAGGTACGGCTCGGATACCGATCACAATACGAAAAATCTGTGATGCAGGAATCAAAGAAAAGGTTATCGGCAAAATAGCGTTTCAGAACCGATGTTTGAGTCACGGATATTTTGCCGCATACGGCAATGTCACTTTTTTTCTGCTTTCCCGACGCTTGCGTCTGGGGCAAGCATAGCGCGAGGAAGTCCACCGCCAAATGGCGGTGCCCTCCTCGCACCGTCCCTGCGCTCACGCCGGGACATGAGCGGGCAGAAGCCCTGCGGCAACGCCGCTACCCACTTTTCATTGAAAGGAGAAATATATTGGGCAGATCACAAACAGAAACCATTACGATTCGCGTTACTCCCGAAGAAAAATTAACGATGCAAGGCAAAATGTATGAGGCGGTCGCTCCCTCAATGAGAGAATTTGTTTTGAGAATGTGCGTGGACGGCAAAATAGTTGTCAATTCGGATCTGCGAGAGCTGAATCAGGAGCTTCGCTATCAGGGGAACAACCTCAACCAGCTCACGAAGTTATGCCATCAGGGTCGGATCTCTGCGGTCGATCTCTCGGAATTATTATCAGTATATCGTCAGATCCTTCTCGCGCTTGGAGGTGAAAACGATGGCGATTATTGAAAGTATTCCCGAAAAGAAACAGACTCCCAGCGCACAGAAAGGCGTGCTGGATTACTGTATGCAACCGTCAAAAACCTTCGACGAGGGCGAACAGCTGGCATATATTTCGGGTTACAACTGCATCCCGGAGTTGGCGAACGAGTCGTTTCTCGCCACGCAAAAGATATTCGGTCACGAGCCTGACGGCGTTCGCTTCTATCATTTCGTTCAATCCTTCAAGATCGGCGAAGCCATCTCACCGCAAGAGGCGAACGATATCGGCATGGAGCTTGTCCGAGGCTTTGGAAAATTCAAAAATCACGAGGCGATAGTCGCCACCCATATAGACAGAGACCACCTCCACAATCATATCGTCGTGTGTGCTTATGACCTCGATAACGGCTTGAAATTGCATTACAATAAATATTTTCTCGGTGACCTTCGTCAGAAAAGTGATGAGATATGTCAGGCGCATGGGCTGAACGTTCTCAATAAATACAATCCGAATGTCAAATCTCAACGCCTCAGACCAAAGGAATACCGAGCCGCGCTGAACGGAAACAGCTGGAAGATGGCTCTGCGCGTGGCAATTGATTTCTGTATGACGAGGGCAAAAAACAAGGACGAGTTCCGACGCGAGATGAAGAAGCTTGGCTACGATATGGTGTGGACACCGGAAAGAAAATATATCACGTACATCTGCCCGACACAAGACGGCAAAGAACGCAGAGTCCGTGATATAAAACTAAACGATGAAAAATACTTAAAGGAGAATATGGAACATGAATTCAGGATCAGGACAGAGTTATATGGACAAGCTCAAGGCGCGGAATATTCCTCCGGCACTGCAAGAAGCGATGGAAGAACCGGCACCGGAGCCGAGGGCGGAACAGGAGCTTCCGATGGTTCAGATCAGCGCAGAGGAATGGATGCGGCTGACGGAAACGGTACATCGAATGGAGGCTCTGTCAGAGGAGCTGTCGGCACAGAGGGCGGTTCTGTCGAGCGAGGCGAGCAGATACACCGAGAGGATGATGCAGGCGGCAGAGGCGCAGAAAGAGGCGACGGAGAAGGCTCTGCACAAGATCACGAAGGAAGCCGTCGAACAGGTTGGGAACGCGAGCGAGAAAGCTTCAAGAGTTATCAACAGAAGAATCATGCGGGACGAGGCACTGTGGTGGCTCCGACTCGCACTCACAGCAGTGCCGATGCTGTTAGTACTGCTCTTATGGGCGCGCGTGGGCTTGGGAATCTGACCGATCTATTTGAGGACGGCGAGGAATCCGAGGAAGAAAAAAGGCAGAGAGAAGCGCAAAATGCAGGCACTGCTGTCGGGGTCGTCGCCGGAACCATAACAGGGATAGCCATCGGTCACCACCAAAACCACGAGCCGAACATAGAGAATCATGACGACGAGGATGAGGATCCGAAGATGGAGATGACTATGTGATTTGTATTTTCTTCCTCCGACTTGTCAATAATGAAAGGAGTGATGCAATCGCCCACAGGGCGCGGTCTTGCTTACATAGCCTTCGGGCTGAACATACAAGGCATACCGAACAGACGGTCACGAGGCACGCCGGACACAGTCCCGGACATAGTCCCGGACATAGCCTCGGGCTCGGGTAAATCTCGCCTGAAAGGGAGGAATTATTTGACTTTACTCTTTCTGCAATCAGCAAGACCGGAGAGAAAAACAACGGGCGCGTTCACGCAAAACAAAAAGAATCATTGAATGAGGTGAGTCATATGGAAATGAACGTTCATCACGACGAAAAAACTGTTGACATATGGCTCACTCGAAGCGAAGCGCGGGACGATAACTTCCGCCAATCGCTTGAGCCGTACTATCGACAGTTTAAGGAGAAGAAATATTTTGTGTCGGTATTTGAATCGGGCGAGCGAGATCTATTCTCGGACACCGTCCTGCTTCTTCGACACAATTTAGAGCTTCAGATCAAAGCCGAGCTTGCAGTCGAACAGGCGCAGGCACAAAACGTCGGGCAGAAGGTGTAAGCCTTCTGCCCTTAACAGAATTGATAACAATGTATGTCTTTTCAGAATTGACATTGACATCGAGCCAACTTTATGGTACAATATTATCTGATAGCAGGAAAGGAGATTGTATCATTATGGTTGAAACGTTTAAGATTGCCGCCTATACCAGAATTTCAGTAGACCTTGAGCTTGACCGTGATAACACGAGTATCGAGAACCAAAAAGCGATCATAGGCGAATATTGCCGTCTGCATTTTCCAACCAGCTCGGTGGATTACTTTGAAGACCGTGATAAATCCGGCTACACCTTCGAGCAGCGTCCCGATTATATGCGGATGCGTAAACTGCTCATAAACCATGAATACGATATACTTATCGTCAAGGATCTCAGCCGTTTCTCCCGAAGAACGGGTAAAGGACTTGCGGAATTCGAGGAGCTCTCGGAGCATGATATCCGCATCATTGCCATCGGGGACGGCGTAGATTACTATCAGGATCACATTGACGATTGGATGAAGATAAAGCTGTACTTCTTCGTCAACGAAATGCCCGTAACCGATACGAGCCGCAAGGTGCTCGACGTGATCGCCTCCCGTCAATCCAAGGGAGAGTGGATATGCTCTGTGCCGTTTGGTTACGTGATCACCAACTCAAAGAAAATGCTGTTCGAGGTGGACGAGCCGTCTGCCGAGGTCGTCAGAAAGATATTCGCTCTCTATATCGACGGATGGGGCTATAAAAGGATCGCCAATCATCTGACCGACGAACATATCCCAACGCCCCGTATGCGGGAGAAAGCACGCAAGGAAGCGCAGGGCGACGAATACAAGGGCAAGGTAAAGGAGGCGTGGAGCATCGTTACCATCTCCGAAATACTCTGCAACGACTTTTATATCGGCACGCTCCGCCAGCACAAATACAAGCGCAAAAAGATAAACGGGCAGGACGTGGAGCTCGATCCCATGCAACACATCGTCTTTGAAAACCATCATGAGCCAATCATCGATTACCGCACCTTCGCCATCACACAGGAGCTTTTGAAACAGCGAAGCACCTCCCACTACCGCGGGCAGAAGAAATACGAAAACAACTACTCCGGCTACCTCTTCTGCGGTGACTGCGGCTCGCCCATGTTCTCACGCAGTCGTCCCGACCTTGCCGATGCCTATATCTGCGGCACCTACCACACAAGAGGAAAGGCAGGTTGCACCACCCATCACATCCGTGTGGACGTGCTTGACCGTGAGTTGAAGCGATACGTGGAAAGACTCTGTCATACCTCGGAGGATATGCTGAAGCGGCTTGAAGCCGAGATCAGCTTTGAGCCGAGCGCCATTCAGGACAGCACGAATGCAACCGTAGAGCTTGCCGCCCTCATCGAACAGGAGAAGGAAGCGCTCAAGATTCTGATGCGTCAAAAGGCGCGCGACCTTTCGCGTGCCAAGGGCAACGAGGACGTCATCATGGAGATGTATGACGGTTTGATCGAAGAAGCCGCCAACCGCATCCACGGACTTGAAAACCAGATCGCCATGTCGGCAGATACGAGAAACACCATCATTCGCGCCAACCGACACGCCAAGGCGGTGCTGGATATCTTCCGCGATATGCTGACCAAGGAAAAGCTCGACAAGCGCGATATCAGCCTCATCGTGGACAGAATCATCGTCTACGAAAACCGCATTGAGATAAAGCTCCGAAACGATGTGGACGCGCTCCTGCGGTGTGAGGACACGCACGATGTGCCGCCCACAGAGGGGCAATCCGCAAATTTTAACGAGGACACTAAAAATATCGAAAGCGCCACAGAAAAATACAGCTCTGTGGCAGTACAATCAGCAAAAAACCAGAATGATAAGGTTTTTAGTGTCAATGTTATCAGTGGCGGAGACCCCCTGGAAATCTATACAGACCGCGAAGGCGAGGTCATATTCAAAAAGTATTCTCCCATCGGTGAGCTGGCAGCCTTTGCCGGGCAGTATGCCGAGACACTGCACAAGACCTGTGGATTATCGGTGGCCATTTGTGACAGGGATGCTATCATTGCCTGCGCCGGTATTCCCCGGAAGGAGTTCCACGACAAGCCGCTTTCCCCGTCTTTGGAAAGCATTATTGAGGGACGCAGTCTGTATGTCCATACAGAAGGTGGCGAGTTCAAGCCCTTGACCGCAGACAGTGACTCCCACTATATCCACTGCGCCATGCCCATCCTGACCGAGGGGGACATCATGGGCTGTGTGGTGTCGGTTCGCTCCCAGGGAGACGACAACGGCGGAGACAAAGCCTCCGTTCCCGGCCCGGATGTAGAGTCCAAGCTGATTCAGACCGCCGCCGGTTTTTTGGGCAGGCAGTTGGAAAGCTGAAGCCCACCGTATGACCGGGGCAGGCGCACAGGCACGGTGAGGCATCCTTCCGATGCCATCATCGTGCTTCGCCGGTACATAGATGAAATGGGACGATGAAAAGTTGAAACGGGAGAGCCGAAGCTCTCCCGCTTTTTGTTTTTCTGAAAGTCAAGTCGCTTCCTGAGCCGTCCCAAAGGACATCAGTCTGCAGTCAGACCGGAGCGCTCGATACCCTGAACCAGGAAGTTCTGGCAGAACGCATACAGGATGACCAGCGGCATGATGATGCACAAGCCGCAGGTATTCCGAATGGCGGCGTAGTACATATTCTGTCCGGCGTAGTCCGTCTTCAGGGATGTAGGAATATCCACGATGTCCGGCATCAGGACGATCTTGGATGTGGTGAAGAACAGCTCGGTGTAGAAGTCATCTGTCCACTGCCAGCAGAAAGCGAACAGGAAGACAGTCACCATCATGGGTATGGACAGCGGCAGGATGATGGTTACGAAGGTACGGAAGGTACCGGAACCATCGATGTAAGCCGACTCCTCCAGCGCATCAGGCACGCCAGTGAAGAACTGACGGAGCATGAAAATGTACAAACCGTTCTTGAAAGCCAGGCCGGTTGCCGACAGGATCAGCAGAGGCCAGTAGGTGTTGGTCAGGTTCACACCGCCATCCTTCAGAGGAATCAGGTGAATATTGGCCAGTACCGCATCCAGCCCTTCTATACCTGTGGACGCATGGCCACTGAGAAGGGACAGGATACCCCAGATGTCAAAGTACCGGAACTGCATGAACATGGAGAGCTGCAGGGTCTGGTGAGGCACCACCATGGTCAGAATGACCAGCAGCATGATCAGCTTGTTCCCGCGGAAGCGGAACTTCGCCAGTCCGTAGGCGATCAGACAGCAAACGAAGGTTTGCAGGATGCCGCAGGACAGGGAGATGATCAGGGTATTCCGGAATGCTGAGAAGTATTTCAACTCTGTCAGGACTGCCTTATAAATATCCAGTGTAAAGTTCTTGGGGATCAGTCGGACAGTCACATCCACGAAGTCCTCCGGGGACATGAAGGAGCCGGCGATCTTTGTAAAGAAGGGATACAGCACGACATAGGAGATACCGATCAGCAGGACCAGGCGGAAGATGTACCAAACCACCTTCTGGAAGAAGTACAGATTCACAAACTTAGCCTTGAGTCTGTCCTTCAGGGGCGTTCTTTCGAAATCCGCCTTGATCTTCCTTTTGGTTTCTTTGGTGATTCTGGGTGTAGAATTCATATTTGCGTCCATTCTTCTGCCTCCTTAATCTCGTTTCTGGTAGAATACGTAGGCGGAGAATATACCGGCAATGGCCGCCAGAATCAACATCACCAGCAGGAAGTACATCCAGGCCATGGCCGAGGAGTGTACCTGTCCATCCTGACTCTGATACACCGAGTTGATATACACCATCACCGTGTTGGAGTTGGTGGTGAAGGAGTCAATGATGGTATACACAGCGTTCACCAGGATCATGGGGCTGATCATGGGGAAGGTGATCTTCCAGAAGGTCTCCCATGCGGTGGCACCGTCAATGCGGCAGGCCTCATAAATAGCAGGAGAGATGGACTGAAGTCCGGCCAGGAATATCAGCATCTGAACGCCGGAACGGTTCACAATGTCATAGATGTTATTGATCATATCAACCACATACTCCACCAGTCCTGTACCTATCTTCATGGAAGAGAACAACCGTTCAATATCAATGGCTGATACGATCTCTGATGCCGCACTGGAATTGGATCCGTCGTTGATGCCGCCCGCTTCCTCCATGTAGGAACCAAGAATGTTCTGGCCCTCTACCGACTCCATAATACCGGTGGACAGGATGACGGGGATGAAGAATATGGCACGGAACACTGCACGGCCAGCCATCTTCTGGTTCAGAAGCACGGCCATGAACAGGGAGAACAGCAGGATCGCAGGGACATCAAAGGCAAGCTCCTTCAGTCCAGCCACCAGAGTCTGCACAAAGCTGGGATCCTCTGTCAGGGCGTACTTGTAGTTTTCAAGTCCTGCCCACTCCAGATGGTATCCGCCGCCGGTCACGATCTGGAGGTTGTAGAAGCTCATCCTGATCGAGTTGAGGATGATAGGCAGATACACGATGAGAAAGCCGATGACAAACGGGAGAACAAAGACCCAACCGGCCCGGGCCTTCCGCCGATCCAAAGAAGCGATTTTACGCTTCTTTGGCTTCGGGGCACTGACCGTGGATTGCAGTTTGACTTCATTGGTCATAATATGTTACCTCTCTTTCTTTCTCCGGTCGGATCAGCGCATGACAACCACATACCCATACGCAGGGATGGTATATGTGATTCCATCATACACGACGCTCACCGAGAAGTTGTTATAGTTCAGGAGGAACGTCTTATAGCCTTCATAACTGCCGTTGCTGGTCTTCTCGCCGTAGGTGACTGCCACAATGCGGCCGTCAGCGGACAGGTACTTGGAAGGATCCTCTTCTTCCTCGTCTTCGATGACCGTCACCACACGGATCATATCGTCAATATCCTTCTCCGTCATGGTGGTTGTTGTGGTCACATAGTAGCGCAACAGGGTCTTCAGCTTTTCGCTGGCTGTGTACAGGTCATCGCCATACACCTCAGATACATGGAAGGTGGTCTCCTTGGCAGCGCTCAGCTTGGTCAGCACAGCGTTGTAGTAGTAATACCGGATGTAAGCTGAGATCTCGGCGCACAGGGCATCCTTTGCCTCACCCTCCTCGGACTGTGCATCCGTCAGGTACATACCTGCCAGCAGCTTCTCGTAGATCTCGTTGACCCATTCGCTCATTTCCTCATCGGTCTTGAGTCTGGTCAGGGCGTAATCCGGAAGCTCTCCACGGGCTGTGCCGGTCTTGGCAGCAGCAACCAGCTCGGATACGGGTGTCTGTACAAAGTCCTTGTCGAAATACTTAATGGCGTTCTTATACTTGGTAGAATTGGTAGCAGCGAGCTTGTTGCCATCGTAAAGGGACAGCGTGGGCACCTCATCCATCAGGTACTCAGAGAAGCTCTGGAACAACAGGTAGATGTAGTAGCTCTGCACATCGGACGCCATGGAGTAGTTACCGCTGATGTAGTAGGTCACACGGGAAGCAACATCCTTGGTGAAAGCCGTCAGAGAGTTGTAGTCCTCCGAGAAGGATTCCACATCGCCCAGCGCACGGAGGATCATGTCATACACCTCATAGTCTGTGGTGTTCTCCGTGATATTGGCTACGATCTGATCGTGCTTGGCGGCCACTGCGGCCCGGATGGTTGCATCCATAGCACCCATCTGGCTGTCGTAGTAGTAACTGATCACCTCAGCATCAGCCAGCTTGACCAGGTATACATAGTACACAAACTCGGTAGCCTCTGCCTCCAGATCCACGCTGTCCGCAAAGGTGTGCTGTTTCAGCTTGTCAACCAGGTCGGCAATGATGCCACCCAGGTCATCCACGCTGGCCGTAGCCACGGCTTCGGTCACATAAGTCAGAAATTCCTCATTGAGTGCGGCCTTGTCCGAAGTGCTTAGTCCCGCATCCTTGAAATCGAAGGTAGGCTTGCTCTTGTCGTCCAGACTGCCCACGATGAGAGTCGCATATGCCTTGGCGTAGGCCTTGGCAATGTTGTCACTCACATCGCCGTACATATCCTTGATCTCTTCAGCAACGATGCTCAGCTTAGCGTTCAGGGTATCATCCTTCAGCATAGCCTCCAATGCTGCCTTGAAGCCTTCGGTCTTGCCGTATGCGTTCAGTCGGTTGTTGGCCAGTGCCGCCAGGGAAGAATCACTCTTGGTAGACACGGTAATGACGCTGAGAGAATCCACAGTGCCCTCCGGCTTCATCAAAGCGATGACTGCCTGATAGTACTTGCCTTCGATGTAATTTCTCACATCCGACTCAACGGTATCGGGGGTCAGGTAGGTAGCGAAAGGATCGGCACCTTCCTCACCGGCTTTGGTGATGATCTTGACACAGTCGGCCACAGCCTTATTCAGAACATCTGCCGACACGACGGCATCCATGCTGTAGTTACCGTCAGTCACGCCGGAAAGCAGAGCGGTGATCTGCTTGGAAATGATGCTGTTGATACTGGTGGTCAGTTTGTTGATGTTGGTGGTGTTGGCCACGACCTTACCCTTTTCATTGACACGGGTGGGATCGAAGTTCAGAGCAGGCACCACGCTGTTGTCGCTAAGCCCGCTGACGGAGGTGTAGAGTATATTCAGGAAGTAGCCCAGCACATTCTCATCCACCTCGCTCAGTCCGTTGGCTCCCTTCTCATCGGAGAGGATGGGGTCAAAGACATACGCATCGCCCAACAGCTCCCGGAGGTGCAGGATCAGTCCGCTGACGGAGGAGGAACCCTCCACGATACCGTACTTGGCGGCCAGCTCTGCATCAGTCAGATCCTTGTTGGCATCCAGGTAACGGAGTGCCACATAATCCACCTCTGTCAGGCCGTATTCCTTTTGAGCCAGCATCTCGTAGAGCTTTTCGCCCTTGCCGATGACACCGATCTGGCCTGCGGTATTCTCACCGTAGCAACTGTAGAGCAGGTTGGAGATGTGCACATACAGGAAGGTATCCACCTCTGCCTTGTCCACAGTCAGGTTGAACCGGACACCCAGCTGCTGCTCTATCATCGCCCTGGCAGATTCCAACTGCTCTCTGGCCTCGTCAATGATGCTCTGGGGTACACCTTCGGTTGCACCGATCAGGGTCTGTCCTTCCTCTGCCACCTTCAACAGGTTGGTCAGATTCTCATACTCGGTCTCCAGTGTCAGGATCGCACGGGAGATGTTGCGAACATAGGTCTTGAGCTGTGGCGAAGCCTGCTTCTGTGTCGTCTCGGCAGAGATCAGCAGGGGAGACAATGCCTCCTTGTCCTCGGCAGAAGCGGCTTCATACTCAGCCAGCACCTTCTGATAGGCTGCATTCGCCTCCGTGTATGCGGCCAGGCGGCGCTCATAGGAGCGTTCACCGGTGACATAGAGGTAGGCGGCACCGCTGATGCTGCTGTAGTTGGTGATGCAGGAGTTGATGAAATCCTTGGCAGAAGTCTGCACGCTGGCGATGTTCTTACGGGCATCGGCTACAGCCTGACTCTGCTGCTGGCGCTCATACTCGTCCTTGTTGATCTGGTAATCCAGCACCTGCTCGAACTCGGCCAGGATATCGTTCTCCAGCTCGTCGGTATCCGGTACACGCATACCGCTGAGGAACTCGTGGTCAATGATCAGCTTATCCTGTACATCCTTCAGTACACCGTTCACCTCGTTGTAGATCTCCACGACATCGTCGTACCAGATGTCGTACCGGATGGAGTAGTACTGGCTCAGGAGGTACCACTCCTTGAGCAGCTCGGTGTTGGTGTAGGACAGGGTGAAATACAGGGAAGCACCGTTCTCAATGGCCTTCAGCTTGGCATAGTTCACATCGCCTTCCATGTTCAGCGGAGATCCGGCGAAATTCATGTAGCCGTGAAGCACCACGCCGATGAAGGGCACGCTGTAGCTGGAGCGGATATACCGGCTGGAGTCAAGGGCCACATCCAGGATGTGATCCACATACTTCCAGGTGTAGACATTACCGCCGTCCACCATGACCTCCAGGTTGGACTTCTCCTCAGAGGACAGGTAATCCAGTGCCTTCTGAACGAAGCCTCTGGAGTCCTCCCGGTTGAAAGGTTCATCCTCGTCGAAGTCGGAGTTCAGGTCGCTGCCCAGCGTACCTACCGAGATACCGGTCACATTGTCGTACTTCAGGTAGTTGGACACCAGCTTCTCATAGAAGTGGCTGAAGTAAGCGGGGGAGATAGCCAGCATGCCGACGCTCATGTACCGCTGCTGGGTAGGCATATACTGCCGCTTATTGGTATACCGGTCGTCGATGGTCTTGACGGCATGCTTTCTCAGGGACAGCCCGTCAAACAGGCCGGTCTCGTTGACATAGGAGAAATCGAAGTCCGGGAAGATACCCAGGTTGCCATCGGTCACGCCGGCGGCGTAATCGAACAGCTCCTGCATACTGGTATCCTTGGACACGGCACGCTCCCACTTGAGCCGGTAAGGCATCTTGGCGTACATACCGCCGTTGGCAAAGCCGGTCAGCTTGAAGTTGATGTTGGTCACACCGTCAGCCGACAGCTCCTCGTACATGGTGATAATGTCAGCCGCTGAAGTCAGGGCTTTCTTGACCGTGACCGGGATGGAGGCGATCTTCTCAATGGTCTCCAGGGATCCGAAGGCCTCAATGTACATCGGAATGTCGCCGGAGGTCTCCTCCTCAGTCAGACGGGACAGGACACCCTTGTTCACCAGATAATCCCGGTAGGCAAAGGCCATACCCAGCCAGGTTGCCTCATACCATCCGTCAGCCTTCAGCTCTCCGGCCGCCACTTTTTCCTCGGCGACAGTCTCGTCGGTGAGCATGATGTAGTGAACCTTGAAGTTACCGGTGTACTTCCGGTCGGTGATGACAGTCCACTCGGTGTTGGTACCGACGGAAATGGAATCTGCCAGGTTGTAAGAGTCCTGAGGCCGGGGGTTGAAGTTCATCATGACGGTGTCATAGGGAGACAGCACGCCGGAATGGTAGTACACCATATTGGTCAGCGCATCGCCTTCCTCGATGATAGCCGTAAAGCCCCTGTTCACCGTCACAGGACGGATCTCACTGGCCGAGGAAATCAGCGTGGCGTAGTCCTTGAACGCCGCGGGTACCGTTGTTCCCTCCTTCTGGGCATCCACCACCTTATCGTAGATCAGACCGGAAATGGTCGTGGTCTTGATCTCACCGGTATCGTCATCGTACTCATCGCACTCATAGTACTGGGTATTCTCTACGATACCGAAGGCAGGATAGCGAACGACCTGCTGGTAGGTACCGGTGATCTGGTGGTAGGCATAGTCAGCACCGTAGATCTTGCTGGCCACGGAGGTGGTGTTGGTGTTGACCAGATCCTCCATGGAGAACAGGGTACCGGAGCCGTCCGGATAGAAGACATAGCCCTCATAGGCGTTGTTGCCTGCACCCATGTACGGCAGGATGCTGATATTGGTAAGCTGGTAGAGAGATTCGTTGAAGGTCAGACCGTTGACAGGCAGACGGACAGTGAAGCCGTCGTCCTCCAGGGTATACTCCAGTGCCATCTTGAACACGGGAGGATTGGTCTCGTCGCTCTCATACCCGGTGAGCTGATGGTCGTAGTCCATCTCCTCGTAGGAATACTCCGGGCAGGCGGCCTTGATCAGCTCCTCCACCTTTTCGATCTCGGTGGCGCTGGCTGTGGGGTCAAAGACCCAGATGTCCATCTCTGCGGTGATGGGGAAGGAAGCAAGCATATCCTGCTTCAGTCGGTCTGTGGCGCAGGCATCCAGATCCTTCACACCGTTGGCACCGCCATAGTAAGCCAAAAACTTCTTATAGTAGAAGTTGTCTTCATCGCCGCCATAGTACTCCAGCATGGGAGCCAGTATCTTCTCCCGGAAGCGGGAGTCCTCGATCCAACGGGGAACCAGGTGTCTGGCCTCCTCACGGCCGATGATGTACTCCACACGGATACCGTTCTTGATATTCTTGACCGTGATCTGATCCCGGAGGGAGGCGTACTCATAGCTGCTGAATTCCTTCTCCTTGCCGTTATCCGTGTACTTGATGATGATCTGGGAGAGATTCTGATACTTGATGCTTTCCGAAGAATTGCTGGCTCCCACATCATAGGGGTTGGTACTGATGATCTGACCGGTGACAGTATTCTTCACCGCCACCTCACCGGAGTACTCGTCACAGTAGATCTGATAGTTGCCCTTTGTGAGCTTCAGCTTCATGGTGGCGAGCTTATCCTCCGGCGTGGCGAACACCTTTGTCAGATAATCGATCTGATTTTTCTTTTCCGTTTCCGTCTCAGTCGTTGTCTCCTCAGCCGCCACCGAGACAGTGAAAACCGTCACGACACTGCACAGCATGACAACAGCTAAGAGCAGGGAAAGGATCTTTTTACATTTCATCATTCAGGCTTCTCCTATCTGCGTTAGATTCTGTACTGAATTTCGGTGACAAGGTTGGTGATCAGGCTGACGATCTTTCCGACCAGCGTAGTGAACAGGACGGCAATGAACATGATGAAGACCATCGCTACCACTGTACCCAGAACCGTGATCACATTCTTACCCATAGAGTAATCGTGTGTCACCATGGTGCCGAAGAAGATCAGGATACCCAGCCAGATGAAGGCCAGTGTGCCGATGAAGCTGACGATCTGGGTCTCTGTGGTCACACAGAAGTTGGAATAAATGGTCGCAGGGATAATGAGCAGGGGCAACGGCACCAGGCTGTAGGAGCAGGCGATGAAGATATCCTTGAAGGAACCTTCGCCCTCAAACAGGGTAGTCAGGCACCAGTTGGCCAGGACGAACAGGAACAGCGGAACCAGCACGCCCAGCACCTGTGCCCATACGCCGGCATAGCCGCCGTTGGGATTCATCAGATACCCCTGGCCGATGGCCTGGTAGTAGAAGGTGGCGATCGCCAGCACGATAAAGAAGACGGATGCTCTCACCGAGCCGCGCTTCTCATGCTTCAGATCCCAGAAGCCGTCGAAGGGATGGAAGATCACATGGAAGCCGTAGGCGACCTCCTGCCAGAAGGTGCGCTTCTTTCCGGAAACCGCCACCTTCTTGTTGATCTTGGCCATGGTGCGGAAGAACAGCACCACACCCACGATGACAACCACAATGATGAGCAGCAGAACAATGAAGTAAGTGGACATCCATTCCTTCCGGATCTCCTTATAGGAGTTGGACCAGTTGGTGGTATCGTATGCGGATTCAAAGTAGGTAAGGGAGTTTGCGTAGTCCTTGTTCCGGTACATGGCCTGGCCGATACCGACATAGGCTGAGTCGAAGTTGGAGTTCCGCTTCAGCACATCCGTCCACAGATCGATGGCCAGGTCGTAATCCTGCGTACTCTCAGCGGCGATAGCCTGAAGCAGAATGTCGCCGTACTCGGTGCGCTGGAACACGGTGATATTGTTGTTGGTCTTATCCAGAACCATCAGGTTGGTATCCTGATAGGCTACAGCCTCAATACTGCCCAGGTTACCCAGCATGGTACCGTTATCACCGAAGGCAAAGAGCAGGTTGCCGTCAAAGTCATAGGTGTAGATACGGTTTCTCTTCTCGTCAATGAGGGACCAGGTGTTCTCCGGGCCGACAGCCACATCAATGATGGTGGACACGCCAGTGATATCATCGGTGGAGCGGGTTGAGAAGTCAATTTCACCGGCGGGAATATGGAAGCCGTTCCGGCGCATGATCTCCGTACCGTTGGCATTGAGAAGCTTGACGGGGGAATACTTACCGGACTTATCGTTTCCTCTGATGGATGCTTCCACATCCGCATCGTCAATGGTGGAGGTGGTGGCGTACACCAGGTTCTTCTCCCGGTTGATGGCCACATTGTTGAACTCCGTGGACACCACTGTCTCAGAGGCTTCCCTCTGCGCATCGGTCTGGAAGCGTCGCCAGATGATATCCCAAGCGGACAGGGACACGGCCTGGGCACCGATGAATCCGGTGAATTCACCGGCATCGGTCATGACGATGACGCCCTGATAGGTGGTGGAGGACACCACATACAGACGGTTGTAAGCGTCCACGGCAATGGCCACCGGCTTATAGACCGAGTTTTCATCGAAAAGCTGGGATTCCGGCTCCTCGATGATGCGGACGAACTCTCCGTTCTCATCAAAGACCACGACCCGGTTGGAGCCGGTATCGCAGACCCAGATCAGGCGGTCATACTTTTCATTCGGCTCGCTGACGAACACACCCTGGGGAGCAGCCAGACTGTCCGGCACGCCCTGGTCGTTGTCAAACTCGGAGATGGTAAACTTCAGCTTGTAGTAGCGGTCCAGCACCACGATGCGGTTGTTGCCGGTGTCGGCGATGTAGATGTTCTGGTTCAGGTCAGTGACCATATCCCCGGGGTTGGCCAGGGGGATCTCCAGTCCCATATCCACCGCATTGACTGCCTTGATAGCGGTATACGCATCCGGAGAATACAGAGCCTTACCATCCTTATCGTAGGTGTAGGTCTGGTAGGCAGAGCCGGCACTGGAGGTGACGACCAGGGAGGAAGCCACCATCAGCAGGGAAAAGATTACACAGAGACACTTTTTCATACTCATTTTCTTCATATCAGCACCTCCGTTAATCCTTCATACCACTGGAACCCATAGTCTCTATGATGTTTGACTGGGATACGACGAAGACCAGGATAGGCACCAGCATCATGATGACCTGAGCAGCGGCGGAAGCACCGGCACGCTTGATACCTCCGGCGGTGATCTGACCGATGGCATAGTTCAGCGACTTGTACTGCTCGGAGTAGATGTACATGGATGCGCCTGCGTTCCACAGCCCTTGGAAGGAGTAGATGATCAGCGTCAGCCAGGCAGGCTTGACCATGGGCATAGCGATGATCCAGAAGGTTCGGAACTCGCCGGCACCGTCCAAACGGGCGGATTCCAGTACCGAGTCGTTGACATTGGTATCCATGAACTGCTTCATCAGGTACAGACCCAGGGAGGAACACCAAGCCGGGACGATCAATGCCCAGTAGGTATCCAGCCAATGCAGGTTCGCCATCAGAATGAAGGAAGTAATTGCGGTGACGGTGGAGTTGAACATCAGGGACAGCTGTACGATCTGGAACATCCCCTCCCGGCCGGGGAACTTGATCTTAGCCAGGGCGTAGGAGGCCATGGAGGCCAGCAACAGGTGTCCGAAGGTACCGGCCACGGATGTCAGCAGGGTATTGAATATGTACCGGGAGAAGGGCACCCAGGAGATATTCATCAGGGTGAACAGGTCGCGGAAATTCTTGAATGTGGGGCTGATGACATAGAATCGGGGCGGGAACATCCACAGCTCATCCAACGGCTTCAGCGACTGGATAAGGATGTACCACATGGGGAGGAACATGAACAGGCCCAGGTTGATCAGAATGATGGAAATACCTGTGTCGCCCCCCGCCGAACGGGCCAGGACGACCTTATGATTTCTTGTTCTTAATTTTGCCATATCACGTACCTAACCTTGAAATTATTTTCTTGACCAGCAAGTTGGCACCGACCATGATGAGAAATAGCAGCACGGCGATGGCCGACGAGTAACCGATCTCATACCGCTGGCCTCCGTAGTCCTCCAGATGGTGCATGATGGTGTGGGCACAGTAGTTGACAGACGGGAAGCCCGCCAGAGCCGTGACGATACCACCGAAGCCGAAGGAGCCTGTGATGGACATGACGGCACCGAACATCAGCTGAGGCTTCATGGACGGCAGGGTGATGTAGTACAGCTCCTGCCACCGGTTGCGGACACCGTCCACAGCTCCGGCCTCGAACAGGGAGTGATCGATACCTTGCAGACCGGCGATGAAAGCCAGGAAGGAGGTACCCAAAGAGGTCCACAGGGCAACGATGATACACAGGGGCATGACATACTTTTCGTCCTGAAACCAGGCAATTTCGGTATCAATGATACCCAGCTTCAGCAACACGGCGTTGGCCCAGCCGTAGGAGTCAGACGAGAACAGGGTTGCCCAGATCAGGTACGCCTGACCGGAAATAGACGGTGCGTAGAAAATCAGGGTGACGATGGCGCGAACCTTGGGGGGCAGCTCATTGATGAACCACGCCACCAGGAAGGACATCAGGTAGGACGCAGGGCCTACGATGACGGCGAAGATGAAGGTGTTCTTGATGGCGATGAGGAACACATCGTCATCAAAGAACAGCGTCACATAATTCTTCAGCCACACGATATTCGGGACTTCCAACATGTTGAAGTCGGTAAAGCTGAGCAAAATGGAGAAGACGACAGGCACGATGGTGAACAGGGTAAAGAAGATCATGTAGGGGGCGACCATCAGGTAAGCGACCCAGTTCTGCTTGGCTTCTTTCAGCTTCCATTGCATCTTTGTCAATTCTCGCGAGGTGGCTTTTTTCTCTGCTGTTTTTGTAGCCATTTACTCTCTCTCCTTACATAGATTGGTTTTGGAGTCTGTACACAAACAGTTACATCAGACCGTTGATGTCATCCAGGAAGTCTGCCAGGCACTTGAACTGTGTGATGATCTCTGATGTATTCTTGTACACCTCGTAAGAGAAGCACTTGCGTACCTTCTTCTTTTCAGCCTTGGTCAGGGATGTATCGTCCATGTCGTATCCCATGGTGGCATTTCTGTCCTCCACGAACTTGGAACCATCGGGGTCCAGCTTCCCATACAACTCCCGGACAGCGTCAGCGGCAGTGAGCAGGGCGGCCTGGTTCTCGCTCTTGATGGCGGACTCCACCTGTTTCAGAAGAGCATCATACTCAGAGGAGTAGCTACCGTTGCTGCGGATCAGCTCCACAAGCTGGCCAGCCTGTGCCAGGCGCTTCTCCAAGAGGTTGGTGTAATCCACATCTCCGTCAGACAGCGTCTCCAGGTTGAACTCGTTCCGTTTCCGCTCAATCTCCTTGTTGATGGTGTTGATGTACTGCAACAGGCTGTCGGAGGGATCGGCTTTATCGTTGAAGGCACTGAGGAAGGCGAAGTTGGTGTAACGGTCGATGATGTAGTATCCGGGGTAGTTGGGCACGGAAGCCAGGTTTTCGAACTGACTCTGCACCTGCGCATACTCACTGGTGGTCCAGGGCAGGCTGGCCAAGGCCTTGCCGTTAGCCGTGGGCTGTTTTGCGGAGGGACCCAGAATAGCGACCATCTCGTTGGCAAAGCTGACCTGGCACTTCTCGCCGGTGTACCACTTCATGAAATCCCAGGCGCGGTCTCTCTGCTCGCCCTCGCATCCCTTGACCATGACCACAGCAGTCACCGCAGAAATGGACACATTGTTGACGCTTCCGTCCTCCTGAAGCTCGCCGGGCAGGGGCATGAACTCCCACTTACCCTCGATCTCGGTGGCGAACACCTTGAGCTGGTTGTACACGCCGGTGTAGTCGCCAAGCACGATGGGCATCTCGCCGGTACGGAACCGGTTGGCAGCATTGTAAATGTACGGGAAGGAATACATGGTGAACAGGTCGCACATCTTCTCGAAGGAAGCCAGACCCACCTGGGAATCCAGGTTGATGCGCATGCCGTTGTCAGCGAACAGGTCACCGTTATTCTGATACAGGAAGATCTTGTAGTCGGTGGTCAGACCGATCTGCATATTCTTGGACTGGAGGACGGGGATGCACGCCATCAGCTCATTCCAGGTCCGGGGAACCTCCAGATCCAGGTCAGCCAGGATGTCCGTCCGGACGAACATCATGGGGAAGGACTGGTTCTCAGGCAGGCCGTAGCAATGGGTGATCTGATCCGCATCTTCCATGCTCAAAACCACCATGGCGGCGTCGTTGAAGCTCTCTGTCGTCTCCTCGAAGTCCTCAAACCCTTCAATATTTACAAGGGCGGAACGGATGGCGTAGTTGATGACATCCGCCTGACCCAGGCCAAGGTACACATCCGGGCCGGATTCTGCCAGGATGGAGGGTAGCAGGGTACCGCCGGCCACCAGCTTCAGATCCACGGCAATGTCGGAGTTGGGGGTGTAGTCGTTGTTGATCAGGCTACGGAGAACCTGAGACTGGTCACGGGCGGTAGCCAGCCACACCTCCACGGACTCGGCGCTGCTCTCCTCCATGGCGCCCATGCTGTTGTAGTCACGGACAAAGCTCTGGAAGAAGCCCTTCACCTCATGCAGGAAGGACTGGAAGAAGTTCGGTGTAGCCTTGGGCAGATCTGCACCGGCGGGCTGGATCAGCACATAGTCCAACTGAAGCGGCTGGGTCTGTGCATCGGACAGGAAGGTACCCAGTGTACCGATGTTGGTCTTGAGGGACTCCAGGTTCTTTGCCACATCGTCGTCATCCTTGCCCATCTCGTCCAGCAGTCGGGCGATCTTCTCCAGTGTAGCCACATTGGAAGATTTCTCACCGGCCAGCTCGGTCAGCAGATCCGCCATATCATAGAGGCGGATGGACTGCTTGACCATATCGATCATGGTGTCCGGCATGACAGAGGTAAACTCGTAGTCACGCAGGCTGTCAGGGGATGCGCCGGTCAGCTTCATGATGTTCAGGTAATCATTGTTGATATGGGTCAGCACATCCTCAACCTCGTTGACCAGCTCGCCCATTTTGCCCAGCGTCACTTCAAAACGGATGGTATACTCCACGCCGGCCTGAAGGTACACCTGGAAGTCAGTCAGCTGATCCTTGGCGTTGATCTTGCCGTCTCCGTTGGTATCGGTGCGGTCTCCCAGGGTCAGGGTGGTCACCTGCCAGCTGGTGCTATAATTATAGGTAAGCTGCTTAGCCTCGGCAAAGGGAGCACCGTTGTAGTAACCGCGGTCGCCTTCATTCAGCCCGGTGCTGTACAGGTACATGGCACGGCATACGGAGATACCGTCCAGCACATCCTGCTTGTAGCGGGACACGATGTCGTACATACCGGAGCTGTCCACCTTAAAGGTGTACTCCAGCCACTGACCGGCGGTCTGCCACTTCTCGCCGCCCACCGTGTTCAGCACGGAGCGGGTTGCATCCGTGGGGGAATTGATGGCGCAGGCGCGATCCTCCACCGGGTAGATGGTGGTGTGAGAGGTGGCGGAGGTGAATTCGCCCTCCAGCTTGATGGTATCCTGGCCGGGGGCTACACCCTCATACTGCTTGATATACTCCTCGTAGGAAGGAGCAAGCTCCAGGGGATAGAGCGTGATGGAGCCAATGGTCATGGGCTCGTTCTTGCTCTCCAGGGTAATGGTATTTTCGCCGGCCTCCAGAACGAACTCAAAGTCGTCCATGTAGTACCCACTGGAATCCTTCACATAGTAGGTCATCCACTTGGGTGTCTGTACCGAGCCGGGGCGAAGCTCATTTTTCTCCACATCGATCACGAAGTACCGGACAAGATGCGCCTCGCAGAAGTCTGTCATGGCGGCTGTCATGTAGTCCGGCTTGGAGAAAGTGACCTTCCCATCCTGGATGGTCACATTGCTGAACCCGGCACTCTCGGCGGCAGCCTTGACTGTCTCCGCCGACTGCTTACCCGGGTCTACCACAGCCTTCTCGTAAGAGTTGGTCCAGTTCTTGACGAGGGTCAGGAAGCGGGCCTCAGAGAAGGGCACCTGGCCGTTGATCATCAGCACACGCTCAATGGAGGTAGTGCGGTTGGCATCCGGATAGTATTCAAGCTTGATGGCATACTTTCCGGCCTTGGGGACATTGACTGTCCATGTGACCGAGCCATCCTGAGGCGTATACAAGCCTTCCTGGTTGTCGACCTCCACCCACTTGAAGCCGTCGCCCTCCGTCACACAGTCATGCAATGGTACTTCAACGGTGTCCGTAGCACGGGGCACATCGGCATGCTTGGCCGCATACTCCTCATAGGAGATGGCATTCAGCAACTCCTTGATGCTCTCCAAGGATCCGCTTGACGAGCTGCTCTTGGTGCCGGATGTTCCATCGGCAAAAGCCAGCACTGTTGCGTTGCCCAGAAGCATCGCCACGCACAGGCACAGTGCAGCCAGCTTTAGAAGTTTCGTTCCCTTCATTCACTTTTCCTCCTGGTTGGTTTTTCGGAACGCCACCCGGGACAGGTGCGGCATTCCATGGGGTATTCTGCCATGTCGGGTGCATAGGAAAGTCCCTGTCCGCACCCTCCCTGCGTGTCAGCCGCCCCGGTTCTGAGCGGAAAGCAACGATTGCGCCGAAGGCGGGCGCAACGCCGCCGTGTTTCCAGCCGGAAACAGCAGACGCCAAGCAGTGAAGCAGACATATGTACACGAAGCCAGGACAGAAAGCCACCGTCGGCGGCCGGAACAGCCGTCGGCACACGCAAAACCAGCCCCAGAGCCGTGTGAGCACGGCCCAAAGGATAACAGAGCCGTCACCTCAAGGTCGAGGGACGGGTCATTCTATCTCTGCGTGCTGAGCCTTTTCCGTCGGGACAACTGCACAACACCCCAAATTGACCCCTACATCATACCACAAAAGTGCCAAAATGTCAAGAGGTTCTGCGGTCTCCATCATATATAACCATCCCCGGAAGCGGGAAGACTTGGAAGGTTTTCGCTTGTTCACAATTTATTCACGGAAAGGTGTCCCGTTCTCTCTTCCATTTGACACATTCCATCGAACGCTTTTCATAGCAAAATACAGGGTGCTTTCACTTCCTTTTCCGGAACTTTTTTTGGTTTTTCACATATCATTCACATTTTGACATATATTTTTTACTGTTTTTTAACCTTTTATTCAAATAAAGAGACCGTTGCACGGCCTCTTTTCGCAATCTTATGATTTCATTCACCAATGAACCGCCCCGCCGGGTATAGTCGTTTTGCACAAATTTTGGGCAACTTTTTCTACACTCCGTCAAAACCAACAAATTTGCTGTTCCTTCTTTTTGCATTCGGTCTTGCAATCTTGGGCGGAATGTGTTATACTGTTCGCAGTTTTTGACGGCAAGAAAGGAAGCCACGCATGAATAACAGAGAAGATTTCATTACAGCCCGGGTCAGCCTGACGAAGAAAGGAAGCGATTTTCTATCCGGCGGGCATATCTGGGTGTATGCTGACGAGATCACCGCCGTGAATGGCACCCCGGTAGACGGTGAACTGGTGGATGTGCTGTCCGACCGGGATCGGTACCTGGGCACCGGCCTGTACAACAGCCACTCCAAGATCCGGGTGCGGTTGCTGTCCCGCAACGCCAACGACACCTTTGATGCCGCCTTCTGGGAGCGGCGGGTGCGCTACGCCCTGTCCTACCGCCGGTCGGTGATGGGGGAGCAGGATCTCAACGCCTGCCGTCTGATCTTCGGGGAGGCGGACAGCTTCCCCGGCCTGACAGTGGATCGGTTCGGCCATGTGCTGGTAGCTCAGATCCTTTCCCTGGGCATGGAGCGGCGGCGGGACATCATCCTGCCCCTGCTCGTCCGCCTGCTCCGGGAGGAGTTCGGGCAGACGGTGGACACGGTGTACCTGCGCAACGATGAGGTATTCCGGAACCTGGAAGGCATGACCCAGGAGAAGGCCTTCTACACCTTCCCCGGCCTGGGCCTGCACACGGAGGCCGAGGAGGACGGCACCGTGACCATCACCGAGAACGGCATTCTCTACCGGGTGGACTACATCAACGGGCAGAAGACCGGCTTCTTCCTGGATCAGAAGTACAACCGCCGGGCCATCCGCACCCTGGCCCAGGGGCGGCAGGTGCTGGACTGCTTCACCCACACCGGCTCCTTCGGGCTGAACGCCGCCGCGGCCGGAGCCGCCCATGTGGTGTCCGTGGACATCTCCGCCGATGCGCTGGCTATGGCCGCTGTCAACGCCCAGGCCAACGGGTTGGCGGACAGGATCACCTATGTGCAGGCGGATGTGTTTGACTACCTGAAGGGGCTGCTGGCCGGCGGACGGAAGGCTTCCCCCTTTGACTTCATCATCCTGGATCCCCCCGCCTTCACCAAGAGCCGGGACACCCTGCGCAACGCCATCAAGGGCTACCGGGAGATCAACGCCGCCGCCATGCGGCTCCTGCCCCGGGGCGGGTACCTGGCCACCTGCTCCTGCTCCCACTTCATGACCGATGCCTACTTCAAACAGATGCTGCACAACGCCGCCGAGGATGCCGGGGTCTCCCTGCGGCAGGTCGAAGCCCGCCAGCAGGGGCCGGATCACCCCATCCTGTGGAATGTGCCGGAGACCAACTACCTGACCTTCTACATCTTCCAGGTGGTGTGAGGCAGGATCAAGCCCTGTATCTGCGCAAATTTTTCTATTATTTATTGTTTTCTCAATTTTTTGTTTATATTCAAAAGCTCCATTCAGTCCCGCCAAAGGAAAAGGGCTCCCGGTGGGGAGTCCCTTTCCTTTTCTGTCTTACCCCCTGTCTATGGACAGAGGCAGGCTGATCTGACATAGTCCGATGTGGCGGTCAAGATGACCCGTGCCGTCACCGGGCACGCCATCGTAGAACAGGTACAGTGTATGCTCGTCCTTCTGCACCACGGAGGGCATGCCGATGGCTCCGTGTGCCCAGTCGTTCCGGGTTCTGTCCATCACAATGGCCTTGTTCTCCGGATCCCACCGATCCAGGCGGGGGCTCCAGTACACCCAGACCGCATCGGTATACTGGTTGGCATAGATGTGGTTGGTGAACAGCCAGTACAGTCCCGACGACGGCTCATAGAAGACGGACGCATTCTCGATGTCCTCCTCCGGCGGCAGGATGGGTTCGGGATCCTTCACCCAGAAGGCCCCCTCGGCGGCGGGCTTGTCAAAGTCATCGGCGGCTTCCAGATCGTCGGTGCGGGCCAGCCCCAGGGAACGCTTGGTCACGCCGGAGCAGGAGCCGCTGTAGATCATGATGTACTTCTTCTCGTGGGTCGGGTCGTTGGCGTAAGCCGGGTTGGCCATCACCGGCCCCGGCGAGGCAGTGGCATCGTCCCAGCTCCCCGGTGCCCCCGCCGGGAAGCAGACCCGCTTCTCGCACCCGGGACGGTCGCAGAGTTTTTGCCACGGGCCGCCGGGGCTGTCGGCGGTAGCCAGTAGCGTGGAGTAGCAAAAGGCCGGGATCCCCTCCCCGGAGCAGTGGTCAGCCCCCAGGTAGTAGCGGTACCACCGATCCCCCGCCCGGAAATCCCAAGGCGAGCTGGCGGAGCAGAAATCCTTGTACACCTCCCAGGACGATTCCGGGTGGGTCAGTGCCGAGGAGCACAGGGTGGGGCCCAGCTTCTCCCAGCGAAGCAGATCCCGGCTCCTGGCCGAGCAGGCGTTCCAGTAGCTTTCGTGGGTCTTGCCGGGCATAGCCCCGTCATAGGACAGGTAGTAGACCGGCGCCCCCGGCTGGCTGTCATCCACGGTGATGACGGCCTCCCGGATCCCGCCGCCGTCCCATGGGTACATGGACTCTCCCTCACCGTCCGGGGACAGAATGATCCCCCGATCCTTTACATTTGCAAGATAGTTCATACTCATTATCTCCTATGCTTCAGAAGTCTTTGAAGGAGCCAGGGGAGCCGCAGTTCGCCATACGGCACTTCACAATCAGGGAGTTCCCCGATAAATCTCACTCCTTCTCGTTCTCGTCGTTCAGGTACTGGCTGATCACATACTTGGGTCGGTGCTTGGTCTCCAGGTAGATCTTCCCGATGTACTCGCCGATGACACCGATGGCCAGGAGCTGGACACCGCCCAGCGCCCAGATGGACACGGCCAGGAAGGTCCAGCCCTCCACCGTGTGCCCGGTGAAGTGGCGGATGAGGGAGTAGATCAGGATGACCAGACTCACCGCAAAGACCGCCCCGCCCAAGGCGGCGATCATACGGATGGGCTTGACGGACATGGATGTGATGCCCTCAAAGGCGAAGGAGACCATCTTCTTCAGGGGGTACTTGGACTCCCCGGCGAATCGCTCCCCCCGCTCGTAGGACACCGTGGTGCTCTTGAAGCCCACCAGCGGCACAATGCCCCGGAGGAACAGATTGACCTCGTCGAACCGGGACAGAGCCTCCAGTGCCCGGCGGCTCATCAGGCGGTAGTCGGCGTGGTTGTACACCGTCTCCACCCCCATGGCCCGCATGAGCTTGTAGAATCCCTGGGCGGTGGTGCGCTTGAAGAAGGTGTCCTTCTTCCGGGAGCTTCTCACGCCATAGACCACCTCATACCCCTGGTTGTACCTGTCCACCATTTCGTCTATGGCGTTGATGTCGTCCTGTAGGTCAGCATCCATGCTGATGGCGGCATCACATTCTTCCCGCACGGTCATCAGCCCCGCCATGAGGGCATTCTGGTGCCCCCTGTTGCGGGACAGGCAGACGCCCCGGAACATCGGATCGGCGGCGTGCAGGTCGCAGATCATATCCCAGGTCTTGTCCTTGGAGCCGTCATTGACAAAGACAATGCGGCTGTCCCGGCCTATCTTCCCGGCCTCCATCAGTGCCGTATACTTCTCCTTCAACCGCCGGGAGGTCTCAGGCAGTACCGCCTCCTCGTTGTAGCAGGGGATCACAAGGTATAATGTCATAATCAACCTCTCGTTCCTTTCAGAATATTGTGTCAGGATGTGCTCATATCCAGAAATCAAAGAGCCTCTCAAAGTCCAGGTAGGCCGAAGCCAGGTAGCCGGACTTGTTGGCGTACTCGTAGAGCATGGCTCCGTTGATGACCAGTGCCACCACGGCGGCCACCACGAAGAACCGCTCCAGAACCGTCTTCATCTGCTTCCCCGCCTCCCTGACATACAGGTACCACAGCACCAGTGCTCCGCCGAGGATCAGTTGCCAGGCGAAGTCCGTGCAGTACCGCACGCCGTAGCCGCTCTCCCATATGGAGAAGATGATGGCCAACGGAACCAGAATGCAGGTGGGCACCACCAGGCAGAGGGCCTCCACCCGCTCCTTCTTCCCCATGGTCTTCAGTGCCCGACCAGCCCCCAGGTAGCCAAACACCGGAAGGGAGCGGAACAGCAGCCCCACGGCATTCTGATTGGCCACATAGTAGTAGCCGTTGGCGCTCAGGGTGGAGAAATTGGAGAACACATAGGGGAACTCCGGCTTCACAATGGGGAAAGCCAGCAGGAAATTATACAGGCCGATCATGACAAAGTCCGTGTGGTACCGGGAGCGGGTAAAGTCGTTGATGGTCAGGGAGTACTGGATGCCGAAGTCCAGCACCGAGCCGAAGCGGGCGTAGTTGTACAGCATCTGCACCCCGCCGATCACCACGAAGGGAACCAGAGCCGCCACCAGGTACTTGACCACCGCCGTGCGGAAGGTGTCCTTCCCCTGCGTTGGCCCCTTACCCTTCGGTTTTTCCTTCTTCCCTGCCCCGGGGTCTGCCTCCGCTTCGACCCTTCTGACCGCCTCCATGTGCCGACGCAGGCCGAAGTACAGGAAGATCAGTGCCGCAAAGCAGTACAGTGCCAGGGTAGGCCGGGACAGCACGGCAAAGGACAGGCAGACCGAGGACAGAGCCAGGTGGCGGTACCGGATCGGTCGGCCCCCCAGTACCCCGGCACGGAACAGGAAGAAGAAGCCGGCGCAGGTGAACATGAACCCGCACGCCTGGGCTATTTCGTAGAAGTTGTCCGCCATGAAGTTGTACCACACCCCGCTGGAGACCTGCATGACAAACAGGGTGCACAGCAGGATATTGTTGGGCACCCCCCGGCCATAGCGGTCGGCCAGCTCCAGAAACAGCAGGGTCAAGAACAGGATGCCCACCGCCCCGAACAGGAAAACAGCCTCCGCCGTGGGGAAGTAATACCCGGTCAGCACATGGTAGGGCAGGAACAGCAGGATCACCGGTGCTATGCCGTAGTAGGAGTAATACTTGCCTTCATACAAGAGGTGATCCCACTTGTAGTACACACCGGCTGCCCGTCGGGCACTCCAGTCGTAGGGATTCTCCATGTCCAGCAGATCCTGCCCGGGGGTATCCAGGAGGGACACCTGCCCGGCCTCAAAGGCATCCACCAGCTCTTGGGTGATCTGATTGCCTCTTTCGTTGGTAAAGCCGGTGGATATGCCGCCGCCGGTGTCGTACATGTTCAGCCATGTGACCGCCAGTGCCCCCAGCATCATGGCGGCCGTCATGACCAGGGCCGCCGTGCGGAGCAGGCTCTGCCGCTCCCCGAAGGCCGCCCTCCAGCCGGGGAAGGCGCAAAGGGCGTACAGGGCCAGGGCCGCCAGCATGAACAGGCAGAGCCGCAGAGCCGAGAAGTGCATAGGCACCGCCCGGTTCAGCGTAATGCCCTCCAGGGTGAAGGTCTGATCCTTGGCGGCAGTCAGCCGGAGGCGCAGGTCGCTGACCTGCCCCGACAGATCCAGCACAATGTAGGCCGTCCTGTCGTTGCCCCGGACGATCTGCCCATCGGCCACCGTCGTCCGGTAGGAGGCAGACTGGGTCTCATCCTTGGCATCCACCTTGACTGTCACCGCCGGCGTACCTTTATCCCCCAGTGCCGTGTCCGCCTCCGGCAGGTCACAGCGGATGTACACCGTGCCCACCTGCCTGTCAAGACCGGTCAGGGTGACGGTCACTGTCCCGCCCTTGTTGTCAGAGGTCAGGGTGTTGCCCACGGTGCCGGTGATGCTGACTGCATCGGAGGACAGGTCTATGTCCGCCGGCTCATACCCGCCGAAAAGCAGGTGGAAGGAGTGGAAATTGGCCACGAATACCTCAAAGAGCACGGCCACGGCCAGGAGGACAATGCCCACCCGCCGGGTTCTCTTCTTCTTTGGCAGGAACCAAAGTCCGGTCAGAAAAGCCGCAAAGCAAATCAGATACGCCACGATCCCGGTCACAGAGGAACCTCCTTTTCATACAGTGTCAGCTGTCAGCCTGAAAATATGCCCGTTTTGTTACTGCTTCACGCCCAGCACGGCACCACCGATGATGCCGGCATCGTTCTTGAGGGCGGCAATGCAGATCCGGGTATTGGGCACGATACCCTGCCCGTACACCTCCTTGCGGATCATGGGCACCAGTGCCTCCAGCAGGGAGTCCCCCTCGTTGGAAATGCCGCCGCCGATGGACAGCACCTCCGGCTGGAATATGTTGATGATGTTGGCAAGCCCCTGGGCCAGGTATTTCAGGTAGATGTCCACCACCTCACGGGCGGCCTCATCTCCGGCCCGCATGGCGTCAAAGGCTGTGCGTCCGGACACCTTGCCCTTTTCCTCCGCCAGGGTGCTCATCAGGGTGGGTCGCCCGGTGGCGGCGCGGGCCGCTATCTTCTCTTTGGTCATGCGGATCAGGGCGGTGGCGGAGCTGTACGCCTCCCAGCATCCCCTCCGTCCGCAACCGCAAGGCTCTCCGTCGGCCACAATGACGATGTGCCCCAGCTCCGCCCCCGCATAGTTGAAGCCGGAATACACCTTGTCGTCGATGATGATCCCTCCGCCAACGCCGGTGCCCAGGGTGATCATCACCGAGTTGTGGGTGCCCTTGGCTGCCCCGGCAATGGCCTCGCCCCAGGCGGCGGCGTTGGCATCATTCTCCACGAACACACGGGGTGCCGGGAAACGCTCCTTGATGAATGCGCAGATGGGGAACCGGCGGAAGGGCAGGTTGCAGGAATACTCAATGATCCCGTCGTCATGGTTGGCGATGCCGGGGGAAGCGATACCCACCGAGGCAATGTCAGCGACAGCAAGACCCGCCTTCTTGCAGACCGTATGGCACAGCCCGGCCATGTCGGCGGCGATCTCCTCCGGCGCACGATCCGCCCCGGTGGGGATGCTCTCCTTGCATACGATCTCAAACTTTTCATTCACAATTCCGGCGGCAATGTTGGTGCCCCCAAGGTCAATGCCAATGCGATACATAATTCTTTCTCCATTTACTGTTTACTGTTTGTTGAATTCGGCCTCCCGCACCTGCCATGCCCGGCCTGTGGAAAGCCATACCTATTATACAACAAGCAGGAAATTCTGTCAAGGTTTTCCCGGAATTTATGAAAGTTTGGTAGGTTGAGGGAACGCCTGGGGGCTTCTTGAAGCGTACCGAATTTGAATAGAAACCTGTTTGAAAGTTCTTGGGGGTCTGAGTTCGGAAGTTTGCCGCATGGCAAACTTCATGCAATTGCACTGCGTCAGTGCAATTGCTGTTCTTATCAAGAAGCCCCCAGGCGTTCCCCATGTACCCGTCTGACCAGGAAGTATGATAATACCCTTGACATTCGGTGGGAAATCGGGTATAATGGTAGTATGCCATTCATCAGGAGGTAAAAAACATGAAGGTTACGAAAGAATCCATCATCGGCGATGTGCTGGACGCTGCGCCGGACACCGCCGCCTTTTTCTTCGAGATCGGTATGCACTGCCTGGGCTGCCCTGCATCCCGGGGCGAGTCCATCGAGGAGGCCTGCCAGGTGCACGGCACCGACGCTGACGAGCTGGTCGAGAAGATCAACGCCTTCCTTGCAGAGAAGGAGTAAGCCCTGACCCACAGAGACAGGGCGTGACCGCCGGGAACCGCACGCAGAGGGCAGGCACCGGGGCGGGAGTACACAGATATTTCCCGCCTCCGGAGTATCGCCCTCTGCGGGTTCCCCTATTCTATATTGGGAATCAAGCATTTGCCTATGATAAAACTGACCCCCCGCCTGCAAAGTGCCGTGGACTACGTGCGCCCCGGCCACCTGTTCGCCGATGTGGGCACCGACCATGCGTACCTGCCCATATACCTGTGTCAGACAGGCCGCCTGACCCCTGTTCCGCTCGCCGACGGGAGCCGCCTCTGCGCCCTGGCCTCCGACATCAATCAAGGCCCGGTGGACAGGGCCGCCGCCCATGTGGCCATGGCCGGGCTGTCTGACCGCATCCGCACCCTGCGCACCGACGGGCTGTCCGGGCTGGATGTGTACCGGCCCACCGACATTGCCATCTTCGGCATGGGCGGGGAGCTGATCGTCTCCATCCTGGAGGCCGCCCCCTGGACAAGGAGCCCGGCGGTGCGGCTGATCCTGCAGCCCATGACCCACCCGGAAAAGGTGCGGGCCTTCCTGCTCGGCACCGGCTTCACCCTGGTGGGGGAGACCCTCTCCCAGGAGGGACAGCGGATTTACCAAACCGTGTGTGCCTGCGGCCCCGCCGCAGACAGCCTGCCCGTCCGGCCGGAGAGCCTGTCCCCCGCCGGACTGCTGACCGGCTTTTCCTACCCGGAGAGCCAGTGTCCCCTCCACCTGTCCCTCATCGACAGGCAACTGTCCTCCGCCGCCGCCCGCCGGGAAGCCCGGGCGATGGCCGGGCAGGATGTGTCCGGGGAGGATGCACTGCTGGAGGATCTCCAAAGACTCCGTGCCGCAGTGGCCGCCGGGCTGTCGCATGGAAATGCACCGACACCCCTGTGAAAGAGTCACACGGTTTTCGGTTTTCACATATCAGGAATGATAGGAGGTATGGGTGTACCGCTCCCTGGCGGTATGCCCTGATGATATACGCATGACCGTACAACAGCTGTATCAATTTCTGGAGGATCGCCTGCCCCGAAGCCTGTCCTGCGGCTGGGACAATGATGGCCTGTCCTGCTGTCCTGACCCGCTGACACCTGTCCGCCGGGTGCTGATCTCCCTTGACCCCACCGAGGATGCGGTGCGGGTAGCCGCGGAGGAGGGTTACACCGTCCTCCTGACCCACCATCCGCTCCTGTTCCGGGGGCTGAAGGCCGTGAATGGCGGGGACACCGGCTCCCGGAAGGTCATCCGGCTGATACAGGCCGGCGTGACCGCCATGTCCTTCCATACCCGGCTGGATGCCGCTGACGGCGGAGTCAACGACACCCTGGCCGGCCTCTTGGGGCTGGAGCAGATCCTCCCCTTTGGAGACACCGAGGGAGAGGATGCCAACCCGGCCGGGAAGCCCATCGGGCGCATCGGTACCCTGCCCTGCCCGGAGTCCCTGGATGACTTTGTCCGCCGGGTCAAGGCCGCCCTGCATCTGCCCGGTCTGCTGTGCGCCGGGTGCGGCAAGCCGGTGCACCGTGTGGCCGTGCTGGGCGGTGCCGGTGACGACGATGTGTACGCCGCCATGGCCGCCGGGGCTGACACCTACCTGACCGGGGAACTGCGGTATCACCACCTGTGCGATGCCCCCTTCTCCGGCATGAACCTGCTGGCCGCCGGACATTACCACACCGAATTTCCGGTGACAGCGGTGCTGGCCCGCATGGTGGAGGACATATACCGGGCAGCCGGAGAGACCCCGGTTCCGGTGCGCATCATCGGCTCAGACCGGGTCGTGTGGCGGTAACAGCCATCCTGCGCCCCATGAGCAGAACCGCATGAAAGGAGAGATTCCATGAAGATCCGTTTGAATGACGACCCGGAGGTAGTTCGTACCGTCAAGGAGGGTCTGGCCGCCAAGGGCGGGTACTGCCCCTGCCGGGTGGGCAAGTCTGAGGACATCAAGTGTATGTGCAAGGAGTTCCGGGATCAGATCCGGGATCCGGATTTTGAGGGGTACTGCCACTGTATGCTGTACTACAAGGAAAAGTAGGCACATATCAGGTACAGCAATCTGACCGGAGACATAAAAAACCACCCACCCGATGCCAAAGCGGCACCGGGTGGGTTTTTCGCACACAGGACATTATGCTTTGCTGAGAAAGTTCTTCAGCAGAGGGCTTCTGGGATTTCCGAAGACCTGCTCCGCACTGCCCATTTCCTCAATGATGCCATCCGCCATGAAGATGACCTTATCCGCCACGCTCCGGGCGAATTCCATCTCATGGGTCACCACCACCATGGTGCTGTCCCCGGACTTCAGTCCCCGGATGACAGAGAGCACCTCCCCGGTCAGCTCCGGATCCAGGGCGGAGGTAGGTTCGTCAAAGCAGAGGATGTCCGGGGACAGGGCCAGTGCCCGGGCAATGGCCACCCGCTGTTGCTGTCCGCCGGACAACTGACAGGGGTAGAAGTCCGCCTTCTCGGAAAGGCCCACCCGATGGATGAGCCGCCGGGCTTCCTCCTGGATCTCCTCCGGTGTCCCCCGGCCAAGAAGGGTGGGTGCCAGGGTCACATTCTTCAGCACGGTGTACTGGGGAAAGAGGTTGAACTGCTGGAACACCAGACCAAAATGCAACCGGGCCTGCCGGATCTCCTCGTCCCGGCGCTTCCCCTTGACCGGGCCGTCAAAAATACATTCCCCGTTCACCGAGATCCTGCCGCTGTCCGCCGTTTCCAGAAAGTTCAGACAGCGCAGAAGCGTGGTCTTTCCCCCGCCGGAGGAGCCGATGATGGCCAGCACCTCCCCCTTCTCCAGCGAGAAGGTGATGTCCCGCAGTACCTTCACCGAGCCGAAGGATTTGGACAGATTTTCTACAGACAGTACAGACACAGCCTTACCTCCTCATGGCTCAGTTGAAATAGGACAGCTTCTTTTCCAGCTTCTTGAACAGAATGGTCAGCACGCCGCTGAAGACCAGGTAGTAGACCGCCGTGAAGAACAGCGGCCATATCTCCCCGGATATGCCCTGGGAGCCCTTCATGAAGGCCTGCCCGGCCCAGATGATCTCCTGCAGGGCGATGATCCGTGCCAGCGAGGTATCCTTGACCAGCGTGATGATCTCGTTGGCCATGGGGGGCACGATGCGCTTGACCATCTGAAGCAGTGTGACCTTGAAGAAGATCTGGGACTTGGTCAGACCCAGCACCTGTCCCGCCTCGGTCTGCCCCCGGGGTACGCCCAGGATGCCGCCCCGGTAGATCTCCGAGAAGTAGCAGGCATAGTTGAACACGAAGGCCACCGAGGCGGCCAGGAAACGGCCGGTCTCCCCGCTACCCCATATGTTGTTGCCCAGCACCAGGCCGGGAAAGTAGAAGATGATGAGCAGTTGGATCATCAGCGGGGAGCCCCGCACCACCCAGATGATACCGTTGACCAGCCAGGACAGCGGCTTGAAGCGGGACATGGATCCGAAGCAGATGATCAGTCCCAGGGGGATAGCCCCTGCCAGGGTGACAAGGAACAGCTTCAGCGTCTGCAGAAAGCCGGTATTCAGAGCCGAGAAGACGGTGGGAAACTGCTCAATGAAATTCTCAAAAATCATACGGACTCCTCATATGTGGTGGTCAAAAGACCCCGGAACAGGGGACTGCGTGGCAGAAAGACCGCTGCCTCTCTGCCACGCAGGGTGTATGGACAGCCGCCCGGGCCGGGCGTGTCCGGCGGGTGCCGTGTATGGCTTACTTGGAGTAATCCGTGATCAGGTACTCCCCGATCCCGTACTTGTCGGCGATCTGCTTCAGCGTGCCGTCGGCGGCCTTGGCGGCGAAGAATTCGTTCAGCTTATCCGCAAGGTTGGAATCCTTCCGGAAGCCCACGCCGTACTCCTCGGTGGCCAGGCTGGCGGTGTAGGTCAGGTTGCTGTAGCCGGTGCCCTCGCCGACGGAGGCCACAGCCATCAGAAAGTCGATCACAGCGGCATCGCTGGTACCGGCGGCTACCTCCATCAGGGCGGCCTGCTGATCTGCCACCTCGGTGCAGGTGAAGCCGTTGGCTACAGCGGCGGCCTGACCGGCAGAGCCCTTCTCCACGGCGAACCGCAGGCTCTTGCAGGCCTCGGCGGTCTTATACTGGTCTGCCACATCGGCACGGACGATGACCACCTGGGCGTTGTTGAAGTAGGGCTTGGAGGTAGCCATGGCGGACTTGACCTCATCGATCAGGGTCATGCCGTTCCACACGCAGTCGATGTTCTTGGCATCCAGCTCGAAGGTCTTGCTGTCCCAGTCGATGAGCACGAATTCCACATCCACGCCGATATACTGGGCAAAGGCGGTGGCAGTGTCAGCGTCAAAGCCGACCCACTTCCCGTCTGCATCCTTATAGTCCATCGGCTCAAACTCGGTGATACCCACCACCAGCTTTCCCTTGTCCTTCACATAGGCAAGGTCATCGGCATTCTTCTGTCCGCAGGAGGTAAAGCAGACCCCCAGACTCATGGCCATCACAAGGGCCAGGGCAAGCGCAAGCATTCTTTTCATGATACGATTCCTTTCTGTCCTTCAGTGTTGTTTTGTTCTGCCGCTTTAGCTCTTTACTCTGCTAAAGCGATGAATGACTATATTATACACGATGACAGCCCATTTGTCAAGGGCTTTTCTTAAAAAAATGTAAAATGCAATGAAAATGCGTGTTACAGTTCGTTACAGTTCAGGCGGGGGATGGGGATACGGTGGGAAACTTCTTGAAAGAAGTTTCCCACACCCTTCAAGAACTTTCAAAACATGTATTGTTTACTGTTCGGGGCGTTATTCTGTCATATATTTGCTATCATTTTCCCAGAGGAGCCAGCGTTACTGTTACCCGAAATAGCAAAAACGCCCTCGCGGGGACCCCTATCCCCGCTCTACAGCGAAAAGGGGAGCGTACTACGGGGGTAGGTGAACGGTAACAGAATGCGTTACCGTTGGCGGTTCGGCTATTTGGCTTTACAATGAACCCGGTGCATCAAAAACCCGGGAAAGCCCTCTGCAAAGGGTTCCCCGGGTTGCGGTATTTTTCAGAGCTTATGCCCAGCTCATGGTGGTGGGCTTTTCCTCAAAGATGCAGACAGACTTGAGGAAAGCCACGGCCTTGGCCAGACCCTCGTCAATGGTCATGACGCTGTCCTCATGCTCGATGGACAGCACACGGTCATACCCGCACAGGCGCAGGTTGGAGATCATATCCCGCCAGTAGGTCTCGCCGTTGCCGTAGCCCACGGTGCGGAAGACCCAGGAGCGGTGCAGTTCGTCAGAGTAGTGCTTGGTGTCCAGCACACCGTTCTTGGCGGTGTTGTACGGGTCGATCTTGGTGTCCTTGGCGTGGACATGGTAGATGGCACCGGCCAACTCCCGGATGGCGGCCACCGGATCCATGCCCTGCCAGACCAAGTGGGACGGGTCGAAGTTGGCACCGATCACCGGGCCGACTGCTTCCCGCAGGCGGAGCAGGGTGGCGGGATTGTACACGCAGAAGCCGGGGTGCATCTCAAAGGCGATATGGGGCACATGGTGAGCCTCGGCAAAGGCACCGGCCTCCTTCCAGTAGGGAATCAGCTTCTCATTCCATTGCCAGTCCAGGATGGCCAGGTAATCCTCCGGCCAGGGACAGGTGACCCAGTTGGGGTACCTGGACTGCTCGCAGTCTCCGGGACAGCCGGAGAAGGTGATCACCGTATCCACGCCCATCTTCTCCGCCAGCAGGACAGCGTTGCGGAAATCCTTATCATACTGGGCGGCCACGGCCTTGTCCGGATGCAGGGCATTGCCGTGGGCGGCCAGGGCGCAGACCTCCACATCGTACTTCTTCAGGGTGTCGATGAAGGCCTGGTACTTGGCCGGATCAGCCAACAGCTCCTCCGGGTTGCAGTGGGCCTTGCCGGGATACCCGCCGGCACCCAGCTCCACAGTGTGGACGCCCAGACCGGTCAGGATCTTCAGCGTTTCATCCAGGGGCTTTCCCCCGTACAGGTTTGCAAGAACACTCAGTTTCATAGTCAGAATACCTCTTTTCCCATCATTTTTCCATTTGTGAATTGAATATAGCAGGCATCATTCCACATTGAATCTCACAACGAAGGCGGCCTGCCCCGGCTCCAGCTGCAGGTGCAGATCCTCAGAGTTGTCTGCCCGCACGCAGCCCTCGTCCGTCCATACGGCGGTATATTGCAGGCCATCGAAATGCAGTGTCACATCGGCATCCTTGGTGTAGCTGACATTCACCACATAGTAAGCCTCACGCCCTTCCTCATCCTCAAAGCAACCGATCACCGCCTTGCCGGAGGAGGCTTCCACATCCTTCAACACGCCGAAGGAATCCAGCACCACTTCACAGCCTGCTAAAGAGGGCCGCCGGGACACGGCACCGTAGTTGGCCAGCATGATGCCCTTGTTGTCGTAATCCAGGAAGACACCCTTGAAGGCTTCCAGCTCCTCGTTGACAGCCTTGACCTTGTCATAGAGCGGCGTAGTCTCTCCGTGGGCATCGATCATGTTGGTATACTCCCAGCCCTCGTAATGCTCGCAGGTCAGGAAGTAGGCAAAGCCCTTGACACCCATGGCCAGGTTGAGGTGCGCATTCAACCGGATCTCCTCCAGGGTCGGCTCCCGCATACCGCTACTGCCGGAGGACTGAATGAAGGTGTACAGCTCCACCCCGGCCCGATCGGCCTCCTCCTTGGCGATGGCGATATTCACCATCATTTCAGGGAGGGAGTCCCCGGAGCTTGCCTGGTAGGGATAGTAATCAAACATCAGCAGGCTGGGCTTCACTGTCTCCAGGTAGGTGCGGACATAGTTGCGGTAATCCGAGGTGATCACGCTGGGCGGTGCGTAGGTGGGGAGCAGGTTGGCCAGCACAGGGAGCGTGTTGTCCTCCCCCAGCCCCTCCCGTATCTTCCCCAGGGTGTCAGCCACCTCACCAATGCCGTCAAAGGAGGGTTCGTCCTTGACATAGATGGCCGCCAGCGCATCGGCATCCTCCGAGTCCAGCATGGCCCGGATCTTCTCCAAGGAGTAGTCCGCTCCCTGACCGACGCAGTTATACCACAGCTTCATACCGGCTTTCTTGGCCGAGGAGAGGGACTCCAGAGGCTAGTAGGAGGAACTCCACTCCTCCAGGGTGATCATGAAATTGAGGCCCGCATCGGCCAGTAGCTGGAAGGCGGCATCATAGCTACCCTCCACGCCGGTGTACCCGTCCCGTAGCTGGGAGGCGGGGGTGGCCCAACCGCCGATGGGCAGTGTGTTGCCCTGGTACTCTCCGGACAGCATACGCAACATGCGGGTGCGTTCGTCCTCGGTCAACACCGGCTGCCCTGCGGTCTCCTCCTCGGTTACTGCGTCAGTTGTCGCAACCGTCGTAGCCTCCGTCATACGCTCACTCTCCCCTTCTTCGGTCGCAGGCTCTGTGGTATCCTCGTCTCCGGCGGATGTGGCGGTGGGCACACTTCCGCCCTCGGAGAAGCGGGAATCCAACTCCTCCTTCAGCGTGACGGAGCCGACCCCGTTTGACTTTGATGCACAGGAGGCAAAGCACACGATCAGCATACACAGGCAAAGGCACAGGGCAATCATTCTTTTCTTCATAAACGATCCATCCTTGATTCAGTCGTTCAGTCTCTTCTCAGCCTTGAGAGACTGTCTTCAGAAGCGGTACAGGTCGCCGGTCTTGGCGGAGATGTAAATGCCCTCCAGGATCCGTGTGACCGTGAAGGCCTGCTCCGGCAGGACGCAGGGCTGCTTGTCGTTCCGCACGGCATCGATCCACTGGGCGGCCTCCAGCACGGCGGGGTCGGCACTGGTCACGCCCTCAAAGAAGGCGGCTCCGGCGGCGGAGAAGTTGGGCTTGAAGACATACTGGCAGTTCTGCCGGATGCCGTTGATGCGCAGGCCGTCGTTCATGTCGCCGCCGGCCAGGGTGCCGCAGATGGTGGTGACGGCTTCCCGCACATCCAGGGTGTTCAGAGCCCAGGCGGACTCCAGGTTGATGACGGCACCGTTCTCCATGACCACCATACCGAAAGCACTGTCCTCCACCGTGAACTTTTCCGGATCCCAGTTGCCCCAGGCGTTGCCCTGGTTGGTGTCCTTGTTCAGCTTGTGGAAGGTCTGACCCAGGCAGTACTTGGGCTTGTAGTTGTCCATCATCCACAGCGTCAGATCCAGGGCATGGGTGCCGATGTCGATGAGAGGTCCGCCGCCCTGCTCATACTCGTTCAGGAACACGCCCCAGGTGGGGACAGCCCGGCGGCGCAGAGCGGTGGCCTTGGCGTAGTAGATCTCGCCGAAGGTGCCGGCCAGGCACTCGTTCTTCATGTACTGGGCATCTGCCCGCTGGCGGCTCTGGTAGCCGATGGTCAGCTTCTTGCCGGTCTCCCTGGCGGCATCCAGCATCTTCTTGGCTTCCTCGGAATTGATGGCCATGGGCTTCTCGCACATGACATGCTTTCCGGCATGCAGGGCATCCACCGTGATGAAGCTGTGGGCCCGGTTGGGAGTGCAGACATGCACCACATCAATGGACTTGTCCTCCAGCAGCTTGCGGTAGTCGGTGTAGACCGCCGCATCCGGGGTGCCGTAGTCCTGTCTGGCCTTCTGCGCCCGCTCCTCAATGATGTCGCAGAAAGCGACCATCTGCACGCCGGGGATCTGCTTCAGGGAGGGCATATGCTTGCCGTTGGCAATGCCTCCGCATCCGATGATGCCCACCCGAATGGTATTCTCCTGTCCCATATTTTTGTCTCCTTACATTTTACATGATCCTGGTTTGGATTCCGCATATGCGGCCAATATCATTTTACCGCATCCCGGATGATTTTGCAATGATTTTTCACAGTTCTCCGACATTTTCGGCAGGTTGTACAAAATGAGGGAGAATTTTGTGGCAGGTTGACGATTGAAAAAAAGTCGCCTGCTTTTCGCAAGCAAGTGTCTGTCGTGCATACATTGGTTTTTCAGGGAAATGCTGATTGCATGCGGAACTGTAACGAACTGTAGCCGAACCATAACGATTTTCGTGACCAACCTCCGGAAATCCCTTGACAAGTGGGGGGATTTTGTGTATAATAGATATATGTCCGCCCGTCCATCCCGGCGGGCGGCGTTTCATATTCATTCAATACTGTATAAGGAGGTGTAAAAATGAATCCACTGATAGCAGCCATTGGTATTCCTGTGGCATTGGTCATCGGTGTGGTGGTCGGCGTAGTGGTCGGCATGGTCATCCGGAAACGGGTCGCCGAGGCAGAGATCGGCTCGGCTGAGGAAGAAGCGGCCAAGCTGGTTGACGAAGGCCGCAAGCAGGCGGAGACCCTGAAGAAGGAAGCCCTGCTGTCCGCCCAGGAAGAGAACCTGCGCACCAAGAAAGACATGGAACAGGAGATCAAGGATCGCCGGGCCGAAGTCTCCCGCACGGAGTCCCGACTGGCGAAAAAGGAAGAGAACCTGGACAAGAAGAGCGAGCTGTTCGATCGTAAGAACGAGCAACTGGACAAGCGGATCAAGGAGGCGGAAGCCGTCCGTGAGCAGGCCGACAGCGTGCTGGCTCAGCACATGGCCCGGCTGGAGCAGATCTCCGGCTATACCAGCGAACAGGCTAAGGCAGAGCTGGTCGCCAACATGGAGACGGAAGTGCGCCACGAGATGGGCCAGCGACTGGTGGAGCTGGAGGCACAGTACAAGGAGGAGGCAGACGAAAAAGCCCGCCATATCATGGCACTGGCCATTCAGCGCTGCGCCGGTGACTTCGTGGCCGAATCCACCATCTCGTCCGTGGCTCTGCCCAGCGAGGAGATGAAGGGACGCATCATCGGCCGGGAAGGCCGGAACATCCAGAAGCTGGAGACCCTGACCGGTGTGGAGCTGATCATCGACGACACGCCGGAGGTCATCACCATTTCCGGCTTTGACCCCATCCGCCGGGAGGTTGCCCGCCTGGCTCTGGAGAAGCTGATCGCCGACGGACGCATCCATCCCACCCGCATCGAGGAAATGGTGGAGAAAGCCAAGAAGGAAGTGGATGCCGCCATCAAGCAGGCCGGAGAGAAGGCTACCTTTGAGGTCAACATCCACGGCATCAATCCTGACCTGGTTCGCCTGCTGGGTCGATTGCATTACCGCACCAGCTACGGGCAGAATGTCCTGCAGCACTCGGTAGAGGTGGCCATCCTGGCCGGGATCATGGCCGAGGAGCTGGGCGTAGACCCGGTGCTGGCTCGCCGTGCCGGACTGCTTCACGACATCGGCAAGGCGTTCCCCTATGATGTGGAAGGCTCCCATGTGCAGATCGGTGTCAATGCCGCCAAGAAGTACAAGGAGAGCAAGGAAGTCATCCATGCCATTGAAGCGCACCACGGCGATGTGGAGCCCCAGACGGTGGTGGCCGTGTTGGTACAGGCCGCCGATGCCATTTCCGCCGCCAGACCCGGTGCCCGCCGTGAGGACATGGAGAACTACATCAAGCGTCTGGAAAAGCTGGAGGAGATCGCCGAGAGCTACGCAGGTGTGGAAAAGGCGTACGCCATCCAGGCCGGGCGGGAGCTGCGGGTGATGGTCAAGCCGGAAGCCGTCAGCGATGCCGATATGGCACTCATTGCCCGTGAGATGGCCGAGAAGATCCAGGCGGAGGTTAAATACCCCGGCCAGATCAAGATCAATATCATCCGGGAAAGCCGTGCCGTCAGCTACGCCAAGTGAGCATATCCCCTTCGCAACGCTTACCCGCCCACAAGGGCCACTTTATGTAACATAAAGGGATCAATGGAATTTCACACCACGGTTCTGTCTATATTTGTTATTTGTTGTCTATTGGTTATTGTCTGTTGTCCGCCCAGCCAAACGGCGGTTTTCACAATAAAATAACATACAGTCCCCATGTTCATAATCGCCGCACGGACCGCAGACCCTTCGGTGTCATGCGCCGGACGCTGTGGCTTGGTATAAAGATCATCCCGCATCCTCCCCCGTGGAGGGTGCGGGATCTTTTGGTTACAGTTCAGGTAGGGTACGGGAGAACGCCTGGGGGCTTCTTGAAAGAAGCCCCCAGACCCCCAAGAACTTTCAAAACATGTATTGTGTATGATTCGGAGCGTTATTCTGTCATATATTTGCTATCATTTTCCCAGAGGAGCCGGCGTTACTGTTACCCGAAATAGCAAAAACGCCTTCGCGGGGCCCCTCGCCCCGCTCTACGGCGGAAAAGGGAGCGCACGGCGGGGGCAGGTAAACTGTAACGATCCTTTCGTGTGGCGGTTGCTCACAGGGAAATATGCCTCTTGCATTCCGGGGGACTTTGTGCTATACTGTAGGCAGACGCAAAGGATCTGCCTGCGGCAGAGCAGAGGAGGAAGTATCATGAAGGGAAGCAGAAAAAAATACAGACGGCCCGGCACTGTCCTGGCCCTGTGCCTGGCGGGGCTTGTCCTGACCGGGGCACTGGCCGGATGCGGGGACGGCCCGGCAGGCGGAAATACCTCCGGGGAAACAGTGGCAACGGTGGCAGGGGTGGAAACCGACAGTCTGTCGGACAGCCTGTCTGATACCCTGCCGGACGACCGAGCCTTTACCCCGGTGGATGCCTATGCCGCCCGGCTGACCGATGCCTTTGCCGCCGCCACGCCGGTGCCGGAGGAGGATGTGACCTATACCACCGACGGGGGCGGCGCTGTCCTGACCGGCTACACCGGCGGGGAGACCGTGGTTGTCATTCCGGACACCCTGGGCGGCCTGCCGGTGACGGCGGTGGCCGAGGGTGCTTTCCGGGACATGAGCAGTCTGCGTGCCCTGTCCCTGCCAGCCACTGTCCGCTCCGTGGGCTTTGGTGCCTTGCAGGGGTGCCGGAGCCTGGCTACCCTGCGGACACCGATCATGACCTGCGGGGAGGCGGGGGACTGGTTCGGTGCGCTGTTCGGGGCGGCCTCCTATGAGATCAACGCCTCGGAGGTGCCCTCCTCCCTGACCACCCTCCTTATCACCGGCGGCGATACCGTGCCAAAGGGGTGCTTCTACGGGTGTACCAGTCTGGAGGCAGTAGGTCTGCCGGAGGGCGTGAAGAGCCTGGAGCCGTTCGCCTTTTACGGGTGCGACAGCCTGGCCTATGTCACCCTGCCGGACGGCCTTGTTTCGGTGGGACAGTACGCCTTCGCTTACTGTCCTTCCCTTCTGAACCTGTCTGTCCCCGCCTCGGTGGAGGCCATGGGCATCAGTATGCTGGAGGGCTGTGGGGCGCTGGAAACGCTGACCCTACCCTTTGTGGGGGAGAGCCGGGAGGCGGCAGACCATCGCTACCTCGGCTACCTGTTCGGAGCCGCCGACCACACCTTCACCGAGGGCTACATACCCGCCTCCCTGATCCGCCTCACCCTGCTGCCCGGTTGCGGAGACATCCCGGCCAACGCCTTTTACAGCTGCTCCCGCCTCCGGGAGGTGATCCTGCCGGAGGGCGTGACCGCCATCGGTCATCGGGCTTTCTACCGGTGTGCGTACCTGGCGGCCATCGCCCTGCCGGATAGCCTCCGGGCTATCGGTGACGAGGCCTTCAAGAGCTGTGCCCGGCTGACGGATGTGGACTTGTCCATGGTAGCAGACGGGCAACAGCTGGGCGTGCAGTGCTTCATGAATTGCACAAGCCTTGTGACCGTGACCTTGTCCGGTAGCCTGTCCGCCCTGCCGGACGGTATGTTCTCCGGCTGTACAGTCCTTTCGGAAGTGAGGGGCAACGACAGCCTGCCCCGGAGCGGCAGTGCCTTTTACGGTTGCGACCGGCTGGCCGGGCGGGAGGAAAGCGGGACATAGGCCACGCTCCCCTTCCCCAGTCCGGGCTTCCCGTCAGGTGTTACTCCACGGTCGTCTTTTCAAACCCGTGGATGAAGCCGGAGACATCCGCAGAGCATATGTCTCCCCCGATGACACGGTTGCGGTACACCAACACATTGGCGTACACCGGGCCTTCCCAGCCGTCATAGTTGGTCACGGCAAAGGTGTAGCGGGTGACGGACTTCTTCTTGTACTTGGTCAGATCCAGCCCCTGAGCCTTCTGCATCTCGTTGTACCCGGCAAAGACCTTGTCAAACTCCGCCGGGATGGTCACCTGGGCGGTCTCGGCCGACCCCGCATCCACCACCCAGCCGAACTGGGACAGGAAGCCGGCGGCGCTGTCAGCGGATTTGACCTTGTCGTAGGTGTATGTAACCGCCGTGGAGCTGTCGCCCGCCTGCGCACCCTCCCCGGCCTGGCCGGCTCCCGATGCGTTGGCCGCCTGCCCCTTGTCGGTGGTGCTGTCACCCGCATAGGCAGGGACAAAGGCGATCAGGGTGATCAGAGCCGCCAGAGCGATGCACACAATGCCGAAGAACCGGATGGTGCTGGCCCGCATGGAATAAATGAACATATGCTTCTCCTCCGTTCATGCAGTGATCCTATGGACTGGTAGAGTGTATGCGGCGGGCAGGAAAAGTATGATTCAGTCAGAAAACTGTCGCCGGAATTGTGGTCGATATATGACCGTACCCTTGCTTTGAAAGTTCTTGGGGGTCTGGGTTCAGAAGTTTGCCGCATGGCAAACTTCATGCACTGGCAACATCCGGCATCGCCGGTGGAGCCAGTGCTGTTCTTCTCAAGAAGCCCCCAGGCGTTCTCCTCCCCCACCTGAACTGTAACCGTACTGTAACAAATTTTTCAGAATTTTTCGATTTTTATTGACAAATTGCGCACAGTCGGTTATAATATCCGTAACATTGGCGATGACCAGAGGCAAGTAGGCCGGGGGATCCGCACAGAGAACTGCCGGGTGGTGCGAGGCAGGGGGAGAAGCCGGGCTGAATACGATCTGTGAGCTGTGTCCCCAAGGATCGACTGCCCGCCGGGCAGGAACCGAAGGGGCAACGGGTCTGCCCGTTACAGCAGAATGACATGACCGCAGGATCATCCGCAGACCGGAGATGGCCAACCGGATGCAGACATTCCTCCCGGATACGTCGGCGAGGCCTCTTTCCGCAAGGGAGAGGTGAATAGAGGTGGTACCGCGGATCCGCCGCCCTCTGACCCCACGGTGGGGACAGGGCGGTGTTTTTGTGTCCCTGTGCCTTACCGACCATCACATCAGGAGCTACGCCCGCCGGGCGATGGCTCGCCGCAGGTACCGGAACAGAAAACCGGCAGGCGGCAGAAAGGAAGGTCAGTCATGGTAGTCAAAATCATTCTCATTGTGGTATTCTTCGCCGCCCTTCTGGCAGTCGGCGTGGCTAGCCGGAGGAAGAGCCGGGGCGTGGAGGGCTTCGTCCTGGGCGGGCGGGCCGTAGGTCCCTGGCTCACCGCCTTCTCCTTCGGCACCTCCTACTTCTCGGCCGTCATCTTCATTGGGTACGCCGGCCGGTTCGGTTGGAACTTCGGCCTGGCCTCCACCTGGATCGGCCTTGGCAATGCCTTCATCGGCTCCCTTCTGGCCTGGGTGGTGCTGGGACGCCGCACCCGCATCATGACCCAGCATCTGGGTAGCCGCACCATGCCGGACTTCTTCGGCCTGCGATTCGGCTCCCGTGCCCTGCGGCTGTGCTCCGCTGTCATTGTATTCCTGTTCCTGATCCCCTACACCGCTTCCCTGTTCAATGGCCTGTCCCAGCTCTTTTCCACCTCCTTCCGTGGCCTGAACTACGCCTGGTGGGTGATCATCATGGCGGTACTCACCGGTATCTATGTCATCATCGGTGGGTACATGGGTTCCGCAGTGAACAACTTCATTCAGGGTATCATCATGCTGGTGGGTATCGTGGCCGTCGTCGGTGCTGTGCTGTCCCAGAACGGCGGCCTGACCGAGGCCATCGCCGCCCTGTCCGCCGGGCAGACCGTCACTTCCTCCGGCACGGTGTTTCAGGGCGCTTACGCCTCCTTCCTCGGCCCCCAGCCGTTGCAGCTTCTGGGCGTGGTGATCCTGACCTCCCTGGGCACCTGGGGTCTGCCCCAGATGGTGGGCAAGTTCTACGCCATCAAGGACGAGGGAGCCATCAAGAAAGGGACTGTCATCTCCACCTTCTTCGCCGTGGTTGTGGCCGGCGGCTGTTACTTCCTGGGCGGCTTTGGTCGTCTGTACGCCGACAGCATCCCCATGGCCGCCGATGGTGTCACGCCTGCCTCCTTCGATGCCATCATCCCCGCCATGCTGGAATCCGTGAATATCCACCTGGGACAGGGCGGTGATTGGCTGATCGGCCTTGTGCTGATCCTGGTGCTGGCGGCCTCCATGTCCACTCTGTCCTCTCTGGTCATCACCTCCGCCTCCACCATCACCCTTGACCTGGTAAACGTCCTGCGGGGGAAGCAGGGGAAGGAAAAGCGGGATCTGCTCCTGATGCGCCTGCTCATCGCCCTGTCCATCGCCGTATCCGCTGTCATTGCCATCGTGGTGGCGAACAACAAGGATCTTGCCAGCCGCCTGTACATCTCTGACCTGATGGGCATTTCCTGGGGCACGCTGGCCGGCTGCTTCCTGGCTCCCTTCCTGTACGGGCTGTTCTGGAAGAAGGTCACCCGCCCCGCCGTGTGGGCCAGCTTTGCCACCGGCCTTGGCATCACCCTGTCGGAGTTCGTGCTGACCTCGGTGGCGCATATCCGTTTTGCCAACCCGGTACTGGCTTACTTCTTCAATTCCCCCATCAATGCCGGTATGCTGGCTATGCTGGTGGGTCTTGTGGTGGTGCCGCTGGTCAGCCTGCTGACCAAAAAGGCCGTGCCGGAGGGCGTGGACGCTATGTTCTCCTGCTACAACCGTGTGGTGGAAGTGCCGGTCAGCACGGCACTGGAGGAGCAGTGATACCAACCCGCAGATTTTCCCGAGGGGCTGTTGCGCAGAGCAACAGCCCCTTTTTATGGGAGGACGAGGGGAACGATGGGGGGACTTTCTATAGAAAGTCCCCCCGAACCCCTTCAAAGACTTTTCACGCATGGTTATCATTCAGAAAAAATTTCTGAAACCCCTTGACAAACCACACCGGAAGGTGTATAATACAAACACTTGAACATATGCTCAATTGTTTGAAGGAGGAGACGATGGAAGAAAGCACTGTGAACCTGCATAGCAATCCGCAAATTTCTGCCCAGGATGCGAACCGGGATCCGGCTGTCGAAGCACCGGTGTGCGAGCAGCCCGAGACCCACCCGGACATCATAGCGCAGGTGCGGGAGAAGATGCCCGGAGACGGAGAACAGCTCCGGCTGGCCGACCTGTTCCGCATGTTCGGTGATCCCACCCGGGTGCAGATCCTGTCTGCCCTGCTGGCCTCCGAGCTGTGCGTCTGCGACCTGGCTCAACTGCTGGGGCTGACGGTCTCAGCCGTTTCCCATCAGCTTCGCCTGCTCAAAACGGCGGGGCTGGTGACATACCGGCGGGCGGGGAAAAATGTGATCTACGCCCTGGCCGACGACCATGTCCGCACCATTCTGGCCTGCGGCATGGAACACATTCTGGAATAACATTTCACTCAGAAAGGAGATACGGGTATGAGAAAGGTATTTGAAATGGAGGATCTGGACTGCGCCAACTGTGCGGCCAGAATGGAGGAGGCCATCCGGAAGATCGATGGCGTGACCTATGTGAACATCAGCTTCATCGCCCAGCGGATGACGCTGGAGGCAGACGATGCGGTATTCGATGCCATTGCCAAAAAGGCCGCCAAGGCCTGCGCCCGGATAGACAGTGACTGCCGGGTGATCCTCAAGTAAAGGCGACGCCATGAAAAGGAAACAAAAGCGGGCACTGGCGGAAATACTGATCTCCGGTGCGATCTTCCTTGTTTGCGAGGGTCTGTCCCTCTCCGGTGTGTTGCCTGCCCCCACAGACGGGTACGACTGGGTGACGCTCTGCGTGTTCCTGGTTCCCTACTTCTGCATCGGGTGGCGGGTGTTGGCTAAGGCCGCCCGGAACATTGCCCACGGGCAGGTGTTTGATGAGAATTTTCTCATGGCGCTGGCTACGGTGGGTGCCCTGTGTATCGGGGAATACCCGGAAGCGGTGTTCGTCATGCTGTTCTACCGTGTGGGCGAATGGTTTGAGGACCTGGCGGTCGGCAGGAGCCGAGCCTCCATCGCCGCCCTGATGCAGATCCGCCCGGACAGTGCCAACCTGGAGCGGGACGGTGCCGTGGTGGAGGTCTCCCCGGAGGAGGTAGCCGTAGGTGACATCATCCAGGTACGCCCCGGGGAAAAGATCCCGCTGGACGGCGTGATCCTGGAAGGCGCCACCACCCTGGACACCGTGGCTCTGACCGGGGAGTCGGTGCCCCGGGATGCGGAGGTCGGGGACACGGTGATCAGCGGATGCGTCAACCAGAGCGGCCTCATCCGGGTGCAGGTGTCCAAGGTATTCGGAGAGTCAACCGTGTCAAAGATCCTGTCTCTGGTGGAAAATGCCGGGGAGCGGAAATCCAGGAGCGAGCATTTCATCACCCGCTTCGCCAAGTATTACACCCCCTCGGTGGTGATCGCGGCAGTGCTGTTGGCTGTCCTTCCCCCGCTGATCATCGGCCCCTCGGATTTTTCCGTATGGAGCACCTGGATCTACCGGGCCATGTCCTTCCTGGTGGTCTCCTGTCCCTGTGCGCTGGTCATTTCGGTGCCGCTGTCCTTCTTCGGCGGGATCGGCGGTGCCTCCCGTCAGGGTATTCTGATCAAAGGCTCCAACTACCTGGAAGCTCTGGCAGCTTGCGATACGGTGGTCTTTGACAAGACCGGCACACTGACCGAGGGACGGTTCGCCGTCAGCGAGATCCTGCCCTCCGGCGATGTGTCCCCGGACGATCTGCTCCGCTATGCGGCCGGGGCGGAAGCCTACTCCAGCCACCCCATTGCCCGGGCTTTGCGGGAGGCCGTGGCAAAGCCCTTGGAGGAGGGGGAGCTTCATCCGGCTACGGTGGAGGAGATCGCCGGGCACGGGGTGAGGGCGACGGTGGGAACCGTAGCCGGAAGCAGTCCCTCTTGCCTGCCCTCCCGGCAGGTGTTGTGCGGCAACCGGCGGCTGATGGAGTCTGCCGGGGTGGCATACGCCCCCTGCGACAGGCCGGGTACCGTGGTGTATGTGGCACTGGACGGCGTGTATGCCGGATGCCTAGTGGTAGCTGACCGGATCAAGGCGGATGCCGCCGGAGCCATGGAGGCTCTGCGAGCCTGTGGCGTGACCCGGACGGTGATGCTGACCGGCGATGGGGAGGCCGTGGCCGGGGAGGTCGCCCGGCAGCTGGGGATCAGCGAGTACCGGGCCGGGCTTCTGCCCGGGGACAAGGTGGACTGTCTGGAGTCCATTCTGAATGACAGCCACCGAGGCCGGGGCAGCAAGGTCGCCTTCGTGGGGGACGGCATCAACGATGCCCCGGTGCTGGCCCGTGCCGACATCGGCATCGCCATGGGCGGTATGGGCTCGGATGCGGCCATTGAAGCGGCGGATGTGGTGCTCATGGACGACAAGCCCTCCGGCATTGCTAAGGCAGTGGGCATCGCCCGGCGCACCCTCCGCATCGTGCGGCAGAATATTGTCTTTGCCCTGGCGGTCAAGGCCGCTGTGCTGATCCTGACTGCGCTGGGTGTCCTGGGCGATGCCGGGATGTGGGTCGCCGTCTTCGCCGATGTGGGTGTGGCTGTCCTGGCCATTCTCAACGCCATGCGCGCCATGCGGGTCAAGTAAGCAGGAAATGCGCAGGACCTTGATAGCATTTCATACGAAACAGAGCGTTATGTCCTTTCTGTATCGTTTTCCAAATGCCGGAATGAACCGGTATCGGAAGCGATACAGAAGGCACAACGCTCTGTTTTATCGTGAAGGTGCTGTCCCTTCCCTGCCTTTCTCTCCCCCGAACGAAAAAGGAGGAACCTCCCGAAAGAAGTTCCTCCCTGCAACAGGGTTCAGGCAGGTGATCAGCTCAGCTTAGCCTGGTTGATCTTGATGCCGGGGCCCATGGTGGAAGCGATGACACAGCTCTTGATATACTGACCCTTGCAGGCAGCGGGACGAGCCTTGACGACAGCACCGACCAGCGTATCAAAGTTAGCCTGCAGCTTCTCGGCACCGAAGGATGCCTTGCCGATGGGGCAGTGGATGATGTTGGTCTTGTCCAGACGGTACTCGATCTTACCGGCCTTGGCTTCCCGGACGGCACGAGCCACATCCGGGGTCACAGTGCCGGCCTTGGGGGAGGGCATCAGGCCCTTGGGACCCAGCACCTTACCCAGACGACCGATGGTACCCATCATGTCCGGAGAGGCGATGACCACATCGAAATCGAACCAGTTCTCCTTCTGGATCTTCTCGGCATACTCCACGCCGCCCACATAGTCAGCACCGGCATCCAGTGCCTTCTGCACATTGTCGCCCTTGGCGAAGACCAGCACTTTGGCGGTCTTACCGGTACCGTTGGGCAGAACCACGGCACCACGGACCTGCTGGTCAGCGTGACGGGAGTCAACACCCAGGCGGATGTGGATCTCGATGGTCTCATCGAACTTGGCGCGGGAGGTCTGGCAGACCAGTGCCAGTGCCTCGGCGGGATCATACATCTTATTCTTTTCCAGCAGCTTCACGCTGTCTGCATACTTCTTTCCGACTTTAGCCATTGTGTTGTACCTCCTCTACTCAGTCCTCGACCGTGATACCCATGCTGCGGGCCGTTCCGGCAACCATGCTCATGGCGGCCTCCAGGGAAGCGGCGTTCAGGTCGGGCATCTTGATGGTGGCGATCTTCTTCACCTGTTCCCGGGTCAGCTTGGCTACCTTGGTCTTGTTGGGGACGGCAGAGCCGGACTCAATGCCTGCTTCCTTCTTGATGAGGACAGCGGCAGGGGGGGTCTTGGTGATGAAAGTGAAGGAACGGTCGGCGTAGACGGTGATGACGACCGGGATGATGAGGCCGATGTCATTCTTGGTCTGCTCGTTGAAGGCCTTGGTGAAGACAGGGATAGCAACACCGTACTGACCCAGAGCCGGGCCGACAGGGGGCTGCGGGGTGGCCTTACCGGCGGGAAGCTGCAGCTTGATATAACCCAAAATTTTCTTTGCCATAATGAATAAACCTCCAGATGTGGTACTTGCACGGGAGAAGGGCCAGGGGCGAATTTTCTCCCTCCCACGACAGCTTGCGGTATAGCGGACGCAGGCTGTATTCTTGAATGTAGTATCCGGTCTGCTTTGCGGGGACGCACTGGTGGGCACCCTGCGGGGTTGACCGCACCCCGGAGAAAGGATCAGTCAGCCGGTTTGATCATGGAGACATCCATCTCCACCGGCATATCACGGCGACCGCGCTTGACCAGCACGGTGGCGTTGCGCATGTCATCGGAGATCGACAGGACAGTCCCGGTATATCCCTCGAACAGGCCGCCCACGATCTTCACATTGTCACCGACCTGGAAGGACAGGCGAACCTTGACCTCCTCGATGTTCAATGCTTCCACCTCCGCATCGCTGAGCGGTGTGGGGCGGGATCCGGGGCCTACGAAACCGGTCACGCCGGTGATATTCCGGACTGCGTGCCAGCTGGCATCGGTCATGATCATCTTGACGAAGACATAGCTGGGGAAGGTCTTTACCTCCACCGTCTTCTCGGTGTCCCCGTTCTTCTCCACAACGGTCTCCACCGGGATCCGGACATCGTAGATCAGGTCTCCGAGTCCGCGGTTCTCCACGATCTTTTCAAGGTTTGCTTTGACCTTGCTTTCATAGCCTGAATAGGTGTGCGCCACATACCACCGCAGGCCTACATTCATCTTATCAATATCACTCATGATTCCAGCACCTGTAATACCCGGTCAGAACAGATTGCCCAGAAGGACGATTCCTTCAGAGAAAGCTAAGTCCAGAAGACCGACCAGCACAGTCAGGATCAGGATGATGACAACGACGACGATGGAATTTTTCTTCAGCTTGTCCTTGGGACACCAGACGATCTTCCCGCACTCGCTCCGGATAGCCTTGAACCACACCGGGATCTTGGCACGGAAGACGATGGCCAGAACCACGAGAGCCACGAGGATCACGCCGCCCACGACCAGGTTCACGATCCCGGTGGTGTGGTCAACCTTCCCTGTGGTACCGGACGAAGCGTTGGTGACAGCTTCCGTCTGGGTCTCGCCTGTGGTCTCCGCAGAGGAGCCAGCCTCGGTGCCCTCCTCTGCCTCCGATTCGTCCCCGGTCTCAGCGACGGTTACCTCCTCGGTCACATCGGTGGCATCCCCTTCCTCGGCGGAAGCCGTTACAACCGTCATGCACATCATGGACACCATGACAAAGACAGCCATCAGAACGGCGAGGAGCGCGGTCAGCTTTTTTCTGCTGCTAATTGCGTTCATCTTTTATCCTCCCCGCTCACTTGGATTCTTTGTGCAGAGTGTGCTTGCGGCAGAATTTGCAATACTTCTTCAGTTCAAGTCTGTCGGGGTCATTCTTCTTGTTCTTCTTTGTGTCGTAGTTTCTCTGCTTGCACTCGGTGCAAACCAGAGTCACCTTGACTCTTGCTTCATTAGCCATACTATCGGCACCTCCCATTAAAAATTTCTTACAGACCGGCAAAGACATGGCCATCCGGTCTGCGCAGGCTGAAAGCCCGCTGTGTACCTCCCTCCGAATGCGCCGTGCGCCCGCCTTGTGGCGCAAGATCCCGGACGCAACAAAAAAAGCCCATCACAGAGGTAGAGGTATTATATCACATTTTCTCCCCGCTGTCAATACTTTTTTCAAAAAATGTCCCGGTCGGCTTCAGCCTTGTTACAGTTCACCTACCCCCCGCCGTGCGCTCCCTTTTCCGCCGTAGAGCGGGGCGAGGGGCCCCCGCGAAGGCGTTTCTGCTGTTTTGGGCATCAGCAACGCTGGCTCCTTTGGAAAAACGACAACAAATATATGACAGAATAACGCTTCGAATCATACACAATACCTGTTTTGAAAGTTCTTGAGGGGTGTGGGGAACTTCTTTCAAGAAGTTCCCCACCGCATCCCGTACCCCCACTTGAACTGTAACCAGCCTTGTTACAGTTCAACCAGGCGGCTTTGAAACAATCGCATAACCTCATGCTTCATATGTGTCATACTTTGCATTTCGGACGGATATGGAATCTGCCCCAATAACGGTAGGGGCGAACTGTGTTCGCCCGCATGGAACTGGGCGACCACATCCGTATACGGCGGTCGCCCCTACCATTGTAAAAACCTGTACGGAATATCATATGATACGGTTATTCCACGGCCACCAGGCTGAACTGTAAAACCTGAACTGTAATTTTTATATAAAGTGCGATGAAGCCTCTTGACAAATACCCTCCGGGGGTATATAATATACATACCCTCCGGGGGTATTTGAAAGGAGAAAACCGTATGGATGATATGCAGACAAGCACCAATGAGGGAGAAAGTGACGCAGAGGATGTCGGGAAGGCAGGCGATTGCTGTTGCTGTGGGCAGGACAAGACCACCCCGCGCACCGAAGATGAGAAAAAGAAGCTGTTGAACCGGCTGAAGCGCATCGAGGGGCAGGTGCGGGGACTTCAGGCCATGATCGAGCGGGATGCGTACTGCAACGATGTGCTGAACCAGTCGGCGGCGGTGAGTGCGGCGATTCACGCCTTCAACCGGGAGCTGTTGTCCCGTCATATCCACACCTGCGTGGCCAGGGACATCCGGGAGGGAAAGGATGAGGTCATTGACGAGCTGACCGACACCCTCTTCAAGCTGATGCGGTAAGCCGTTCGTCCGGCCCATGTATAGGGTCGGGGAAGGCAGGGAATCAATAAGTATGTACAGAAAAGTGAGGTCTTATCAATGGTACAATATCGTGTGACCGGCATGAGCTGTGCGGCGTGCAGCAACCGGGTAGAAAAAGCGGTGTCCAAGGTGCCCGGCGTCACCTCCTGCTCGGTCAGCCTGCTGACCAACTCCATGGGCGTGGAGGGAACAGCCACGGCTCAGGCCGTCATTGCCGCCGTGGAAGCGGCGGGATATGGGGCTTCCCTGAAGGACGACCCCAAAGAGAGCACAAAGGGAGGTCGGTCAGCCTCTGCCGAGGAGGCGCTGGCGGACAGGGAAACGCCGGTGCTCCGGCGACGGCTGATCGCCTCCATCCTGTTCCTTGTGGTGCTCATGTACTTCTCCATGGGACACATGATGTGGGGCTGGCCTCTGCCGTCCTGGTTTGACGGCAACCATGTGGCTATGGGTCTGGTTCAGCTCCTGCTGGCCGCCATCATCATGGTCATCAACCAGAAGTTTTTCATAAACGGCGTGCGGGGTGTCCTGCATAAGGCACCCAACATGGACACGCTGGTCTCCCTTGGCTCGGCGGCCTCCTTTATCTGGAGCGTGATTGCCCTCTTCATGATGACGGACGCTCAGGTGAAGGGGGATATGGAGCGTGTCATGGTGCTGATGGACGAGTTCTACTTTGAGTCCGCCGCCATGATCCTGACCCTGATCCTTGTGGGCAAGATGCTGGAGTCCCGCTCCAAGGGAAAGACCACCGACGCACTGAAGAGCCTGATGCGGCTGGCCCCCAAGCAGGCCACCCTTGTGAAGGACGGGGCAGAGGTCACTGTCCCGGTGGAGCAGGTCAGGCAGGGGGACATTTTCGTGGTTCGTCCGGGGGAAAGCATCCCAGTGGACGGCGTAGTCCTGGAGGGTCAAGGGGCAGTGGACGAGTCTGCACTGACCGGGGAGAGCATACCCGCAGACAAGGCGGTCGGCGACCCGGTGTCAGCGGCCACCATCAACCAGTCCGGCTTCCTCCGGTGCCAGGCTTCCCGTGTGGGGGAGGACACCACCCTGTCTCAGATCATCAAAATGGTCAGTGATGCCGCCGCCACCAAGGCCCCCATTGCCAAGATCGCCGACCGTGTGTCCGGCGTGTTTGTCCCCATCGTCATAGGCATCTCCCTTGTGACGCTGGCTGTCTGGCTCCTCATCGGGCAGACCTTTGCCTATGCCCTGGCCAGGGCTATCTCCGTGCTGGTCATTAGCTGTCCCTGCGCCCTGGGTCTGGCTACGCCGGTGGCCATTGTGGTGGGCAACGGGCTGGGAGCGAAGAATGGCATCCTGTTCAAGACCGCCGTGTCTCTGGAGGAGGCAGGCAAGGTCAGGATCGTGGCACTGGACAAGACCGGCACCATTACCAAAGGACAGCCCCAGGTGACAGACCTGCTCCCTGCCGACGGACAGACAGAGGAAACGCTGTTGCGGGTCGCCTGCGCCCTGGAGCGGAAAAGCGAGCACCCCCTGGCCCGGGCTGTGTGCGCCTACGGGGAGGAGAGGACGGTTCCCGCCGAGGAGGTGGCGGACTTCACCGCCCTGCCGGGCAACGGTCTCTCTGCCACCCTTGGCGGGGAGCGGCTGGTGGGCGGCAGTGTGAAGTATGTGGGCGACCTCCTGCCCATTCCCGAGTCCATGCGGCAGGCGGCCGACCGGCTGGCCGGGAGCGGAAAGACCCCTCTGGTGTTCGTCAAAGGGCAGGAGCTGATAGGCATCATCGCCGTAGCCGACACCGTCAAGGAGGACAGCCCCCGGGCCATCCGGGAGCTGCGGCGCATGGGCATCCGGGTGGTCATGCTGACCGGTGACAATCAGCGCACCGCCAAGGCCATCGGGGCGCAGGCGGGAGTGGATGAGGTCATCGCCGGTGTACTGCCGGACGGCAAGGAAAGCGTCATCCGGGATCTGAAAAAGCAGGGCAAGGTGGCCATGGTGGGCGATGGTATCAACGATGCCCCTGCCCTGACTGCGGCGGACATCGGTATGGCCATCGGTGCCGGGACAGATGTAGCCATAGATGCGGCGGATGTGGTGCTGATGAAGAGTACCCTGGCCGATGTCCCGGCGGCCATCCGCCTGAGCCGTGCCACCCTGCGCAACATCCATGAGAATCTGTTCTGGGCCTTCATCTACAACATCATCGGCATTCCGCTGGCCGCCGGTGTGTTCGTGGGTCTGGGACTGACACTGAACCCCATGTTCGCGGCGGCGGCCATGAGCCTTTCCAGCGTCTGCGTGGTCTCCAACGCCCTGCGGCTGAATTTCAAGAAACTGTACCCCGCCAAGCCGGATGAGGCGGCCGAGCATGACGAAAAGGCCGGAGAGACCGCCCCTCCGGTCGATCAACCACAGACACCCCCGGCGTCTGCGGCCCTGACCCGTACTCTGCGCATCCAGGGCATGATGTGCGGCCACTGTGAGAACCGTGTCCGTCAGGCACTGGAAGCTCTGCCGCAGGTGGATGCCGCCACCGTCAGCTACAAGGAGGGAACGGCGGTGGTCACACTGAACCAGGCGGTGGACGATGCCGCTCTGAAAAAGGCGGTGGAGGATCAGGATTACCAGGTGCTATCCATCCGGTAAGAATATATACCGTAGTATTTCGGGGCTTCCGTTTGATGCGGAAGCCCCCTCTGAGTTACAGTTCAGGTAGGGTACGGGAGAACACCAGGGCTGTTCTTCTCAAGAAGTTCCCCACCGTATCCTTCGTTCCCCTTACGGAATGATAGCGGCCACGCCGTAGGAGATGAGAGTCATGACCACGCCAGCCACCAGGACACCGATGAGGGCGGAGAGGAAGGCGCGCCAGAACTTCATATCCATGATAGCGGCCACAAGGGAGCCTGTCCAGGCTCCGGTGCCGGGCAGAGGAATGGCGACGAACAGCACCAGTCCCAGGGAGGCGTACTTTTCCACCTTCCCCCGGTTCTTCTCCGCCTTGCGGAACAGCCAGCCGGCCACCTTATTGAAGGCCTTTACCCGGCATTTGGACATCCAGGTCAGTATGCCCTTGATGAACAGCAGGATGAAGGGAACCGGCAGAATGTTCCCGATGACACTGATGAGGTAGGTCTGCCAGAAGGGCAGGCCGAAGCCGGCCCCCAGGGGAATGGCTCCCCGCAGTTCAATGATAGGAAGCAGGGAGCAGAAAAACACGCACCACTCCCGGCCTACGGTCTCCAGAAAAAAATTCGCAATCGCTTCTTTCACAGGAAACATCCTCCGGATGAGCCGCAGACCACAGGGGTGCGGCTTCTTTATGGAACCGCCGAATCAATCAGCGGTTCCTTATTTATGAAGCTCAAAGCTGCCGTTCATCAGCAACAGGAAGGCAACCACGCAGGCCGCCACCACGGCCAGACCCAGGACAAGCACCAGGACACTGCGCCGGTTCATGTGGAGGTGATTGGCCTCCGGTACAGCGGAAGCGGGCAACATCCGTGCCCGGCGAAGGGCAACGGACACCGGGCGGTACAGGATCATCACCAGTCCGGCATTGAGCAGAGATTTCACGAGGTTGAAGGGCAACAGCAGGGTCGGGATCATGGTGATCACGGTCTTGACCGGTGCGTGCATATAAAGCGGCGTGATTACGATGTTCAGAAGGATCATGACCGCTGTCATGGACACCACAGCGGCGCAAAGGCCGACGATGGCACTGTTCAGGGTGTGCCGTCTTCTGTACACCGCACTGGCCACCACGCTGAAAGCGGCTGACGACAGGAAGTTCATGATGAAGCCGTAGAATCCGGTATCGCTGACGGTGATCATCTCGATCAGGGCGACCACCAGAGAGATCAGCGCACCGGCCCAGGGGCCGAACATCATAGCGGCAAGGGTGATCACGGCATCCTTGGCGTCAAAGGTCAGAAAGGACACCTTGATGCGCAGGACGAACATGGTAGCAAAGGCCAGCGCCGCAAAGACAGCGAGCAGAACCATTTGCTTGATCTTCATGTTGGTATTGAGCTGTTCGTGGGCGGCCACAGCAGGCCCGCCCTGTTTGTTGAAGTGAGACATAGGTTATAACCTCCCCGATTCGGTGTGCGTAAGGCACCAAACAGAGAGAATCGCCGCACGACCCCTGGGGCCGACGACCGACGGCCGGCATCACCGGCACATCCGTTCAAGCTGTGCGCAAAACGCCCGGGCAGGACAAAAGCCGCCGGGCTGACACCGCTTTTATCTTCTCCCATCCAGACTGTAACTGTCGATGCAGGAATTGCACCTGCTCAGCCTGCGCCGTGTGGCACAGGGTCGCGGATTTTTACCGCCGGTATGGAATTTCACCAATCCCCGAATATTTTTAATTAGAAATCATTGGATCCCCTGCCCGGTTCCCCGGTGCGGTGGGTGCGGAAAAACAGGATCCGGCAGGCAGACTGTACATCCGCCTGCCGGGGCAGGGTTCCGACAAGTATCTGTCAGAACCGGTTTCTGATCATAGTGATCAGGCGATGATCTCGGAGACGACGCCGGAACCGACGGTACGGCCGCCCTCACGGATAGCGAAGCGGAGACCCAGCTCGCAGGCCACGGGGGTGATCAGCTCCACGGTCATATCCACATTATCGCCGGGACGGCACATCTCAACGCCCTCGGGCAGCTGGATGGTGCCGGTCACATCGGTGGTTCTGAAGTAGAACTGCGGGCGGTAGCCAGCGAAGAAGGGCTTGGAACGGCCGCCTTCCTTCTCACTCAGGACATACACATGACCCTTGAAGGAGGTGTGGGGGTGCACGGTGCCGGGCTTAGCCAGAACCTGACCTCTCTCGATGCCGTCCTTAGCGATACCACGGAGCAGAGCACCGATGTTGTCACCAGCCTCAGCCTGGGGCAGCAGCTTGTGGAACATTTCCACACCGGTCACCACGGTGGTGACCTTCTCCTCGGTCAGACCGACGATCTCAACGGTATCGTTGACCTTCAGCGTACCTCTCTCCACACGGCCGGTAGCCACAGTACCACGACCGGAGATAGAGAACACATCCTCCACAGGCATCAGGAAGGGCTTATCAGCCTGACGGTCGGGGGTGGGGATATAGTCATCCACAGCATCCATCAGCTCCAGGATGCAAGCATACTCGGGAGCGTTCAGGTCGGTGCTGGTGGATTCCAGAGCGTTACGGGCGGAGCCACGGATGATCGGAATATCATCACCGGGGAAGTCGTAGGAAGACAGCAGGTCACGAACCTCCATCTCCACCAGATCCAGCAGCTCTTCATCGTCGACCAGGTCGGTCTTGTTCATGAACACAACGATGGCAGGCACGCCGACCTGACGAGCCAGCAGCACATGCTCACGGGTCTGAGCAAGAGGGCCATCGGTAGCGGCCACGACCAGGATAGCACCGTCCATCTGGGCAGCACCGGTGATCATGTTCTTCACATAGTCAGCGTGCCCGGGGCAGTCCACATGGGCATAGTGACGCTTGTCGGTCTCGTACTCGACGTGACGGGTGTTGATTGTGATACCACGAGCCTTCTCCTCGGGAGCGTTGTCGATCTGGTCATACGCCATGAACTCGTTCTTGCCGTTCTTCAGGGACAGGGTCTTGGTGATAGCGGCGGTCAGGGTGGTCTTACCATGGTCGACATGTCCGATGGTACCAATGTTAACGTGGGGCTTTGTACGCTCAAATGTAGCCTTTGCCATTGTAAACATCCTCCATAAAATTAGTTTTTGATTTGATATTGGACTTATATAAAGGGTTCTCAGAAATCAGGCGATCCCGGCGCACCGGCCGGGTGCCTGTGATGCGGGTCAGCCCTGAGCCTTCCCGCGGGCCTTGATGATCTCCTCCTGGATGCTCTTCGGCACTTCTGCGAAGTGGCTGGGCTCCATGGAGTAGATACCGCGACCCTGCGTCTTGGAACGCAGATCGGTTGCATAACCGAACATATTGGACAGCGGCACATGTGCGGTGATCTCCTCCACACCGCCGCTGGCTGCCTCCATGGTCAGGATCTGACCACGGCGGGAGTTGAAATCGCCGATGACATCGCCCATGTACTCTTCAGGCACAATGGTGACCACCTTCATCACAGGCTCGGTCAGGACGGGATCTGCCTTGCGCATAGCCTCCTTGAAGGCCATGGAGCCGGCGATCTTGAACGCCATTTCCGAGGAGTCCACCTCGTGGTAGGATCCATCGTACAGGGTGACCTTCACATCCACCACATTGTAACCGGCAAGCACGCCGCTCTGCATAGCACCCTGGATACCGGCATCCACCGCAGGAATGAACTCCTTGGGGATGGAACCGCCCACCACAGCGTTGACGAACTCGTAGCCCTTGCCCGGCTCGTTGGGTTCGATGGTGATCTTGACATGTCCGTACTGGCCGGAGCCGCCGGACTGCCGCTTGTACTTGGTCTCCTGATCCACCTTCTTGCGGATGGTCTCCTTGTAGGCGACCTGGGGCTTACCGATATTGGCCTCCACCTTGAACTCACGGAGCATACGCTCCACGATGATCTGAAGGTGCAGTTCGCCCATACCGGCGATGATGGTCTGTCCGGTCTCCTCGTCCGTCCAGGTACGGAAGGTGGGATCCTCCTCTGCCAGCTTGGCCAGAGCGATACCCATCTTCTCCTGACCGGCACGGGTCTTGGGCTCGATGGCCACACGGATGACAGGCTCCGGGAACTCCATGGACTCCAGGATGATGGGATGCTTCTCGTCGCAGAAGGTGTCGCCGGTGGTGGTGTTCTTCACACCGATGGCGGCGGCAATGTCACCTGTATAGCAGGTGTCAATATCCGTCCGGTCGTTGGCATGCATCATCAGGATACGACCCAGCCGCTCCCGCTTGCCCTTGGTGGAGTTATACACGATATCTCCGGCGTTGACAGTACCCGAGTACACACGGAAGTAGCACAGCTTGCCCACGAAGGGGTCAGTCATGATCTTGAAGGCCAGTGCGGAGAAGGGCGCATTGTCGTCCGCCTTCCGGCTGTCCTCCTCACCGGTGGCGGGATCAACACCGGTCACATCGGGAATGTCTGTCGGGGCGGGCATGTAGTCCACCACGGCATCCAGCAGCTTCTGCACGCCCTTGTTGCGGTACGAGGAGCCACAGCAGACCGGCACGACCTGGTTGGCGATGGTGGCCTTCCGGATGGCACCCTTGATCTCCTCTACGGTCAGCTCTTCGCCTTCCAGGTACTTCTCCATCAGGGTATCATCGGTCTCGGCGACCTTTTCCACCAGCTCATCGCGGTACTGCTGAGCCAGCTCCTTCATATCCTCGGGAATGGGCTCTACACGCACATCCTTGCCGTCCACATCGTAGTACACATCGGCCTCCATGTTGACCAGGTCGATGATGCCCCGGAAGGTCATTTCCTTGCCGATGGGAAGCTGGATGGGAAGCGGATTGGCATGGAGTCTCTCCTTCATCATGTCAATGACACGGAAGAAGTTTGCGCCGGTGATGTCCATCTTGTTGACATAGGCCATACGCGGCACATGGTACTTATCAGCCTGACGCCACACGGTCTCAGACTGAGGTTCAACACCGCCCTTGGCGCAGAAGACCGTCACGGAGCCGTCCAGCACACGCAGGGAACGCTCCACCTCGACGGTGAAATCCACATGCCCGGGGGTATCGATGATGTTGATCCGATGCTCCTTCCAGTAGCAGGTGGTAGCGGCAGAAGTGATGGTGATACCTCTCTCCTGCTCCTCTTCCATCCAGTCCATGGTGGCCGCACCCTCATGCACCTCGCCCAGCTTGTGAGTTTTGCCGGTGTAGAAAAGAATACGCTCCGTTGTAGTGGTTTTTCCGGCGTCGATATGCGCCATGATGCCGATGTTGCGGGTTCGTTCAAGCGAATATTCCCTTGGCATTACTTTTCTCCTTGGTTTTGAATTACGAAAGATTCAGCCTGCGGCAACTGCCCGCAGATCAGTATCTGTAGTGGGCAAATGCCTTGTTGGCCTCTGCCATACGGTGAGTCTCTTCCTTCTTCTTGAAAGCGCCGCCCATACTGTTCTTGGCATCAATGATCTCATTGGCCAGTCTCTCAGCCATGGTGCGCTCCGAGCGGGTTCTGGAATAGGTGATGAGCCACCGCAGAGCCAGGGTCTGCTGGCGATCTGCCCGGACCTCCATCGGCACCTGGTAGGTGGAGCCGCCCACACGGCGGGCCTTCACTTCCAGCTCAGGCTTGATGTTGTCAATGGCTGCCTGGAACACCTCCAGGGGGTTCTGGCCGACCTTCTCTTCGATGATGCGGAAGGCATCATACACGATGGTCTGTGCCACGCCCTTCTTGCCGTCATACATCACATTGTTCACCAGCTTGGTCACAAGCTTGGAGCCGTACAACGGATCCGGCAAGACATCTCTCTTGGATATAGAACCTCTTCTTGGCACTGTAACTTCCCTCCTTCATTAGTAGTAGAATGAAATCATAGGTACTCAAAAGCATTCTTCTTCTGTTCACGCGCCTGATGTGATTTCCTGACTGCCCGGCAGGCCGGGTATATAAACATTAAAAATCAGTGGGACACACAGGATCGTCTCGAATGGACTGCTATCTTCTACCTTCCGTCCATAACGCAGAACGGAGTGGCGGCCGCACACGGCAGCATCCCGCAGCCTTCCGGCCGGGGGGTGAAGCAGAATTACTTCTTCTTCTTGGGAGCCTTTGCGCCGTACTTGGAGCGGCCCTGGTTGCGGTTGGCAACGCCCTGGGCATCCAGCGTACCCCGGATGATGTGGTAACGCACACCGGGCAGGTCACGCACACGACCACCGCGGATCAGCACCACAGAGTGCTCCTGCAGACTGTGACCGATGCCGGGGATGTAGGTGGTGACTTCCATGCCGTTGGTCAGGCGGACTCTCGCGATCTTACGCAGAGCGGAGTTCGGCTTCTTGGGGGTGGTAGTGGAGACCTTGGTGCAGACGCCTCTCTTCTGGGGAGAAGAATGGTCTGTGGTCTTGCCCTCCAGGCTGTTGAAGCCATGCTGAAGCACCGGAGCCTTGGACTTGTACACACGGTCGGCACGACCCTGTCTGACAAGCTGGTTAAAGGTTGGCATTCCTGAAATTCCTCCTTCTTCTGAAATTTAATGTTTATATACAGGCACACACCGGCACTGGCCGGCGGTGGAACTGCCTCGGATCCGCATACGGGCAGAATTATCCCATACCCGCACACTGTACACTATTATAGCATAAGGTGGCCCTTTTGTCAAGAAAACATTCCCGGGCGGAAAATTTTCTCCCTATTTCACAATTTACCCCGACACCATCTCGGCCGGTTTTGTGGAAATCACGGCGTACCCCGCACACAGCACCCGGGGCTTTCCCAAGGAAGCCCCGGGCACCATGGCACATAGCGGTAGCCGTCCCGCCTGACAGCTTCACCCACCAGGCACGGCTACAGGAGGAATGGTCTCAGGACGCCGTCTCGTCAGCGGAAGGCACCCCGGCCTCCGCTTCTGCTTCTGCCTCGGCGGCGGGCTCCACCGTGACATCACGGTAGCATTCCATACCGGTACCGGCAGGAATCAGGCGGCCGATGATGACATTCTCCTTCAGGCCACGGAGGTAATCCACCTTGCCCCGGATGGCGGCATCCGCCAGCACCTTGGTGGTCTCCTGGAAGGAGGCGGCGGACAGGAAGGACTCGCTCTGCAGGGCGGCCTTGGTGATACCCAACAGGATGGGCTCGCCCTCGGCGGGCTTCAGATCCACGCCTTCGGCCTCTGCCCGGGCGGCCAGGTTGTTGTTCACTTCCTCCATCTCGTTGCGATCCACCACGGAGCCGGGCAACAGCTCGGTGTCCCCGCCCTCGGTCACACGGAACTTCCGTGTCATCTGGCGGGCGATGATCTCAATATGCTTGTCGTTCACATTACAGGACTGGGAACGGTAGACCTTCTGTACTTCCTTGATCAGGTACGCATACACCTCGTCCAGACCCTGGATCCGCATGATGTCGGCAGGTGCCTTGGAGCCCTCGGTCAGAGCCTGGCCCACCTCCACATGATCTCCGTCGGACACGGCCAGGCGCATACCGTAGGGAATGTTGTACTTGACCAGCTCCGCATTGGTCTCCGGGTCGTGGATGAAGATGTCGTTCATGCCGGGGGTCTCCGGGTCGCTCTGCACATAGGCAATACCGGCCTTCTCGGCCATAACGGCGGCCTTCTTGGGTGCTCTGGCTTCGAACAGCTCCTCCACACGGGGCAGACCCTGGGTAATATCCGATCCGGCCACACCGCCGGAGTGGAAGGTTCTCATGGTCAGCTGGGTACCCGGCTCACCGATGGACTGGGCGGCGATGATACCCACCGCCTCGCCGACGCTGACCGGCTTACCGGTGGACATATCCGCTCCGTAGCAATGGGCGCAGATGCCGTACCGGGCATGACACTGAATGGGTGTGCGGATGCAGACCTCCTTGATGCCGGCGGCGGTAATGGCGGCGGCATCCTCCTCGGAGATCATGGTGTCGTCCGGCACCATGACTTCGCCGGTGGCGGGGTTGATCACATCGCCCATGGTGAACCGACCGATGATGCGGTCAGACAGCGGCTCCAGCACATTCTTATCCCGCTCGTCAATGACATCGCTGACCACAGCACCCTTCCGGGTGTCGCACTTGGTCTCCCGGATGATGACCTCCTGGGACACATCCACCAGACGCCGGGTCAGGTATCCGGAGTCTGCGGTACGCAGAGCGGTATCCGACAGGGACTTACGGGAGGAACGGGCACCCATGAAGTACTCGGTGATATTCAGACCTTCACGGAAGTTGGACTTGATAGGCAGCTCCATGGTCTTACCGGTGGCGGAGAACATCAGACCCCGCATACCGGCCAGCTGTCTCATCTGGGTCATGGAGCCACGGGCGCCGGAATCAGCCATGATCTTAATGGGGTTGAACTGGCTGAAGGATGCCTGCAGGGCTTCGGTGACACGGTTGGTGGTCTGATCCCAGATACGGATGACGGCCTGATACCGCTCCTCCTCGGACAGCTCGCCTCGCATGAAGTGCTTGGTGATCTTATCCACATCCCGCTGGGCGGCGGCCAGGTAGCCGACCTTCTCCGGAGGGATGGTCATGTCGTACACGGAGATGGAGAAGGAGGCCTGGGTGGAATACTTGTAGCCCATGGCCTTGATGTTATCCAGCATCTCGGCGCAGATGGCGGTACCGTGGGCACGGATGCAACGGTCGATGATCTGACCCAGCTGCTTCTTCTTGACCACGAACTCCACCTCCAGGCGGAAGGTGTTGGCCGGGTCAGAGCGATCCACAAAGCCCAGATCCTGCGGCAGGGGGGCGTTGAAGATCAAGCGGCCCAGGGTAGTCTCAATGAGTGCCGTCCGCTTCACCGTCACGGTGTTGCCCTCGCTGTCGGTCTCCGGCACATCCTTGGTCACCCGCACCCGGATGGGGGCATGGAGACCCAGCTGGTGATTGGCATAGGCCATCATAGCCTCGTCAAAGTCACGGAAGGCACGACCCTCGCCGAGCTCCCCGGCCTTCTCCATGGTCAGGTAGTAGGAACCGAGGATCATATCCTGGGTCGGGATGGTAACGGCTTTACCATCCATAGGCTTGAGCAGGTTGTTGCAGGACAGCATGAGGAAGCGGGCCTCGGCCTGGGCTTCCACCGACAGCGGCACATGGACAGGCATCTGGTCGCCGTCAAAGTCTGCGTTGAAGGCGGTACACACCAGCGGGTGCAGCTTGATGGCACGGCCCTCCACCAGCACCGGCTCGAAGGCCTGAATGGACAGGCGGTGCAGGGTGGGTGCCCGGTTGAGCAGGACGGGGTGCTCCTTGATCACATTCTCCAGGGCATCCCAGACCTCCGGATATGCCCGCTCGATCTTCTTCTGGGCATCCTTGACATTGGTGGCCTTGCCCATCTCCACCAGCCGCTTGACCACGAAGGGCTTGAACAGCTCCAGAGCCATCTCCTTGGGCAGGCCGCACTGGTATATCTTCAGGGAAGGGCCGACCACGATGACGGAACGGCCGGAGTAGTCCACACGCTTACCAAGCAGGTTCTGGCGGAAGCGACCCTGCTTACCCCGCAGCATCTCGGACAGAGACTTGAGGGGGCGGTTGGAGGGGCCGGTCACCGGCTTGCCCCGGCGGCCGTTGTCGATGAGGGCATCCACAGCCTCCTGGAGCATCCGCTTCTCGTTGCGGATGACAATGTCCGGGGTGTGGATCTCCATCAGCTTCTTGAGCCGGTTGTTCCGGGCGATGACCCGGCGGTACAGCTCGTTCAGGTCAGAGGAGGCGAACCGGCCGCCATCCAGCTGCACCATGGAACGGATGTCCGGGGGCAGGACAGGCAGGGCATCCAGGATCATCCACTCCAGCTTGTTCCCGGACACACGGAAGGCCTCGATGACCTCCAGCCGCTTGATGATGCGGGTCTTCTTCTGACCGGTGGCGTGAGCCAGCTCCGCCTTCAGGTCGGCGGCCAGCGCCTCCACATCAATGGAAGCCAACAGCTCCTTGACCGCCTCGGCACCCATGCCCACACGGAACTCGCTGCCGTACATTTCCTTGTACTCATCGTACTGCTTCTCGGTCAGCACCAGCCCCCGGGTCAGGGGGGTGTTGCCGGGATCCAGCACCACATTCTCGGCAAAGTACAGCACCTGCTCCAGCTGCTTGGGAGAGATGTCCAGCACCAGAGCCATCCGGGAGGGGATGGCCTTGAAGTACCAGATGTGGGACACCGGGCTGGCCAGCTCAATATGCCCCATCCGCTCCCGGCGCACCTTCTTGGTGGTCACATCCACGCCGCACTTCTCGCACTTGATGATCTCCTTACTGTGGGAATTCTTGTACTTCCCGCACATGCAGGCACCGTCCTTGGTCGGACCAAAAATACGCTCGCAGAAAAGTCCCCCGACCTCAGGCTTCAGGGTCCGGTAGTTGATGGTCTCGGGCTTGGTCACCTCTCCGTAGGACCACTCCCGGATCATCTCCGGCGAAGCCAGGCCGATCTTAATGGAAGAAATTTCGTTATGCTCCACAGCTTCTTCTCCATTCATTCTATCTGTAATTTAGCAGTTTGGCAATCGTCTCCCCGGGGGGCGGCGGCGCAGGGTGTGCGCCCCCTGTATGACACCCCCGGGAGGGGGGATTCAGTCCTCGTCTCCTCCGTCGCTGTCACTGTAACTGTCGCTGTCGCTGTCACCATATATGTCATCGGCATCGAAGGACGGGCTTTCCTCATACTCATCGGTCTCGCTGTACTCTTCGTCGGGGTTGATCTCACTGTGCTCCATCAGGAAGGAATCCGACAGGTTCTCGCCCTCTGCGGTCTGACCCAGCACCCGGTCGATCTCCTCTTCGTCAGGATCCCTCAGATCCCGGGGCAGGCGGCGGCGGTAGGCAGGCGGGTCGTCCTCGTTGCACAGGGCGGACAGATCCACTTCCTTGCCCTCCTTGTCCAGCACACGGACATCCAGAGCCAGTGCCTGCAGCTCCTTGACCATGACCTTGAAGGATTCCGGTACGCCGGGCGTGGGAATGTTCTGACCCTTGATGATGGCCTCGTAAGCCTTCCGCCGACCGGTAATATCGTCGGACTTGACGGTCAGGATCTCCTGCAGGGTGTAGGCGGCACCGTAGGCCTCCAGCGCCCAGACTTCCATCTCACCGAAGCGCTGGCCGCCGAACTGAGCCTTACCGCCCAGAGGCTGCTGGGTGACAAGGGAGTACGGGCCATTGGAGCGGGCGTGGATCTTATCGTCCACCAGGTGGTGCAGCTTGAGGTAGTACATGATGCCCACCGTGACAGGGTTATCAAAGGGCTCGCCGGTGCGGCCGTCGTACAGGATGGTCTTGCCGTCAAACAGGCGGAGGGTATCCTTCTTCCGCAGGGACTCCACATAGGCGGCATCAGCCTTCTCCTCCGGCGTGAGCTGGCGGTAGTAGTGGGTCACATCGCCCTCGTATACAGGCGGAACCTCCATGTCATACTTGCCGTCGGCACTGCTGATCTCGAACAGATCCTTGCCCTCCGGGTTCTCCCCGGCGAACAGGGGACGGCTGTAGTTGGCCATATGCAGGCACTCGGAAATGTCCCGCTCGTTGGCACCGTCGAACACCGGGGTCATGATCTTCCAGCCCAGTTTCTTGGCGGCGATGCCCAGGTGAACCTCCAGCACCTGCCCGATGTTCATACGGGAAGGCACGCCCAGGGGGTTCAGCACAATGTCCAGCGGGGTGCCGTCCGGCAGGAAGGGCATATCCTCCGGCGGCAGGATGCGGGACACCACACCCTTGTTGCCGTGGCGGCCGGCCATCTTGTCGCCTACGGAGATCTTTCTCTTCTGGGCCACATACACCTTGACCACCTTGTTGACGCTGGCAGGCAGGTCGTCCCCGGCCTCTCTGGAGAAGACGCGGACATCCACCACCACGCCGGACTCACCGTGAGGCAGGCGCAGGGAGGTATCCCGGACTTCCCTTGCCTTCTCTCCGAAGATGGCACGGAGCAGTCTTTCCTCGGCGGTCAGCTCGGTCTCACCCTTGGGGGTGATCTTACCCACCAGGATGTCTCCGGCCCGCACCTCGGTGCCCTTCTTGACGATACCGTCGGCGTTCAGATCCTTCAGGACATCGTCGCCCACATTGGGGATCTCACGGGTGATCTCCTCCGGGCCCAGCTTGGTGTCCCGGGCCTCGTGGGAGTATTCTTCAATGTGCAGGGAGGTGTATACATCGTCCCGCACCAGGCATTCATTCAGAAGGACGGCGTCCTCGTAGTTGTAGCCCTCCCAGGTCATGAAGCCGATGAGGGCGTTCTTACCCAGGGACACCTCGCCGTTGCAGGTGGCGGGGCCATCGGCAATCACCTGCCCGGCCTTGACCTCTTGTCCCTGCCGGACGATGGGCCGCTGATTGAAGCAGGTACCCTGGTTGGTCCTCTTGAACTTGCGCAGGACATAGGTCTCCTTGGTGCCATCCGCAGAGGCTACCACGATCCGGTCGGCCTCCACATGCTCCACATACCCGTCCTTCCGGGAGACCACCACCACACCGGAGTCCACGGCGGCCTTGTATTCCATACCGGTACCCACAATGGGGCTGTCGGTGACCATCAGGGGCACAGCCTGCTTCTGCATGTTGGCACCCATCAGGGCACGGGTGTTGTCGTCATTCTCCAGGAAGGGGATCATAGCCGTAGCCACGGACACCACCATCTTCGGGGACACATCCATGAAGTCCACCTTGGAGGCATCAATGGAGGCGATCTCCGTGCGCTCTCTGGCAGTGACCTTCTGGTTGATGAAGTGCCCTTCCTCATCCAGCGGCTCGTTGGCCTGAGCCACCACATAGTTGTCCTCCACATCGGCGGTCATGTAGACCACCTCGTCCGTCACCCGGCCGGTGGCCTTGTCCACCCGGCGGTACGGGGCCTCAATGAAGCCGTAGTCGCTGATGCGGGCGTAGGTGGTCAGGTAGGAGATCAGACCGATATTGGGGCCTTCGGGGGTCTCGATGGGGCACATACGGCCATACTGGGTGTAGTGTACATCACGGACATCGAAGGAGGCACGGTCACGGGAAAGACCGCCGGGGCCAAGGGCAGACAGACGGCGGCGGTGGGTCAGCTCGGCCAGGGGGTTGTTCTGGTCGGCGAACTGGGACAGCTGGGAGGAGCCGAAGAACTCCCGGATGGCCGTCACCACCGGCCGGATGTTGATCAGTGCCTGGGGCGTCAGCTTCTCGTTGTCCTGGATGGTCATGCGCTCCTTGATGATCTTCTCCATCCGGACAAAGCCGATGCGGAACTGGTTCTGGAGCTGCTCGCCCACCGAGCGGATTCGACGGTTGCCCAGGTGGTCGATGTCGTCCACCCGACCCACATCGTGGGTCAGGTTGAGCATATAGCTGATGGAAGCGAAAATATCGTCCTTGGTGATGTGCTTGGGGCACAGCTCGGCCAGGCGCAGCCTGACCTGCCGCTTGATCTCGTCCATGTCCCCGCCGGCGGCCTCCATGATCTCCCGGAGGATGGCGATGCGCACCCGCTCCTTCACGCCGCAGTCCCGCAGGTCACAGCCAATGATATACTGGGGCTCCAGCATATTATTGGAAAGCACACGGATGCTGTCGCCGTTGTCCAGCGTCAGCAACATCTCGTTGACACCGGCCCGCTCCACGGCCAGAGCCATATCATGGTCAAGGAAGGTTCCCTTCTCGCAGACCAGCTCACCGGTCAGGGGGGACACCACATCCTCCCCGGCCACATGGTTCTCGATCCGGGCACTGATGGCCATCTTCTTGTCAAACTTGTACCGACCCACCGGGGCAATGTCATACCGCTTGGGGTCGAAGAAGTAGTTGTTGAGCAGGGTCTCCGCCGACTCCACCAGAGCCGGCTCGCCGGGGCGGAGCTTCTTGTAGATCTCCTTCAGGGCCTCCACATGGGCGGAGGTGTGGTTCTCGGCGGCCAGGTTCTCGCACTCGTCCTTCTCAAAGGTGGCCTTGAGCCGATCCTCCTCGCCCAGGAGGGCGTAGACCTCCTCCCGTGTCTCCGGCCCCAGGGCACGGATGAACATGGTGATGGGCACCTTTCTGGTCTTGTCGATACGGACATACATCACGCCGTTGATGTCGGTCTCATACTCCAGCCAGGCACCACGGTAGGGGATGATCTGGGCGGAGTACACCTTCTTGCCTGTCTTGTCGATGTCCGAAGCGTAGTACATACCGGGGGAACGAACGATCTGGGACACGATGACACGCTCCGCTCCGTTGATGACGAAGGTACCGGTCTCTGTCATCAGCGGGAACTCGCCCATGTAGATGTCGTTCTGCTTCACCTCTCCGGTCTGCTTGTTGGTCAGGCGGACATTGACCTTCAGCGGGGCGGCATAGTTGACATCCCGCTCCTTGCACTCCTCCACCGGGTAGTTGGGCTTGTCGCTGAGGGTATAGGAGATGAACTCAATGAGCAGGTTTCCCGAAAAGTCCGTGATGGGGGAGACCTCGTGCAGCACCTCGGTCAGGCCCTCCTCCAGGAACCACCGGTAGGATCTTGTCTGGATCTCCACCAGGTTGGGCAGCTCCAGATTGAACCGGGTGCGGGAGAAGGATTTTCTTGTCACCTCGCCAAGCTTCTGCTCTTTCAGATTGATCATGTAAAACAATCACTCCATTCTTTGTTAATCGGGGGATGCGGGGATCCGGGCAGGACACACACCGCCTGCGGGACAGCGCAGGACGGACTCCTCCTGCCACCGCCGATCCGGCATGGAGAGAGGAAGACGGTCACAGCAAAGGGCGCAGACCCCAGCTCCGGGGCACAAAAGCGCAAAAGGGAACCGCCGGGGCCTGTCGGCCACGCAGAGGCCGCCCCGGGGCACGGCAAATGCCAGGGTTCCTTTCCCATCATCAAGCTGTCTGGACGCTCGCCTTCGTCAGAATGCACAAGTAACGACGGTCTGCCTGCGGGGGATGCTTCCTTATCCGTACACATGCCCATACCGCAAGCGATTATAATGCAGTTTATTATTGTATCATAGAAATCAAGCCTTGTCAAGCGTTTTTTGTCGTTTTTTTATCTTTTGTCAAAATAGTCAAAAAAGAGGGCCTCCGGGGCGGGAAGAGAAAGTATTTTTCAAAGGTACGCTCCGCTTCGTGCAAAAATGTTTTGAAGGGGTCTGTCCTACTCGTATTCCCGGTTGACTATATGACAGTTCCGGCACTTGACCATGACATACCTGCATTGTCCTATGTCCCATATAGATTTTTCTGCCCGGGCTTTGCCCGGGCTCAGCCCTATCCCCCCGACCCCCTTCCCCGCCGGGGAAGGGGGAGACCTTGTTGATACTGGTCTGCTCGTTTGCACGCCGCCCCTTCCCCGCCGGGGAAGGGGGAGACCCTATATTCTTTTCGCCTACTGCGCCAAACGCCAGCCACGCTGACCGAATGTAGGATCATGCTGAACGCATTTGCAGGGTGCCGGGGACGGGTCGAAAAATTTGCACATTCACGGTCAGACGCCCGAACTATAACCCTTTCACAGTGACAGTTCGCCAACCCCGCAGTGCGCTCCCCCTTCCACCGTAGAGCGGGGTGAGGGGTCCCCGCGACGGCGTTTCTGTTGTTTTCGGCGTCAGTAACGCTGGCCCCTTTGGAAAAGCGACAACAAATATATGACAGAATAACGCTTCGAACAGTACACAATACCTGTTTTGAAAGTTCTTGGGGGTCTGGGGGCTTCTTTCAAGAAGCCCCCAGGCGTCCCCCCGTCCCCCGTAACCTTTCACACACTGTTTTCAAAAAAATCACGCCAACCATGTTTACAAAGCAGAGGAAATATGGTATAATGTTATAATCTGTGCAGAGGCACTGAAAAGGAGGCACTCATGACCACACCTCGTCCATCCCCGCAAAGTACCGGCGGGGTGCCGGAGACACCGGCACCCATCCAAAGGAAGGGCCTGCCCACCCAGCCCACCTGGCTGTTGTCGGTTCTGATCACACTGGCCGCCGTGACGGTCAGCCTGGGGCTGTGCGCCCTGGCGGGTGCGCTACCCGCCTACATCCCGTACCAGGTCGCCGAGGGGATCTGCCTGTGTATGCTCATCCTCCTTGTGGTGTACCTGTTCCGGATGTGCCGCACCGGGCGGTGGGTGCCCATCCTCCTGATCCTGCTTTCCGCCTTCCTGTTCTACTCCTGCTGGTCCTTCATCCCGGCGGCGATCGTAGTTGCCGCCCTGTTCGCCACAGGCAACGGGGCACTGCTCCTGGCCACGGCACCCCGGAAGACCATGACCTGGCTCCCTCTCATTCCGCTGATCGCCTTGGGGCTGTCCGTCCCGCTCAGCAGTCAACCGTTGCTGGCTCTTGCCTGCCTTGCCCCCTTCCCCGCCGCCGTTGCCCTGGCCTTCGGCACCCGCTCCTCCGCCGATATATCCAAGAAAGACGGACTGACCCGGGTGGGCGTGCTGTGCGCCGTCTCCCTGTGCGCCGGTCTGGCTGTTCTGGGCGTGGCCGCCATCCTGCTGAGCCGGTCTCTGGGGGAGCTGTCCCTGCCCGCCCTGTCCGATTGGCTGGAGGGGTTGCGGCTGACCCTGTCGGAAGAGCTGATGGACATGTATGCCCAGCTCGCCCAGATGACCAATTCCGGCGACCTGGTCACAGAGGCACAGGCTCTCAACGCCATCAACAGCCTGTTCAACATCCTCCCCGCCATGGTTGTGGTGGTGTGCAACCTCTTTGCCGCCCTGGCTCAGGTGTTGCTCTTCTGCGGGCTGTCGGTTTTCGGCTACGCTGACTCCCTCAAGGGGCGGGTGCAGCTGTTCCGGATGAGCCTTGTGTCCGATGTGGTGTTCCTGCTTTCCTGGGTGGTACTGCTCATCGCCTCCCTGGCCAGTGCGGATGCCTCCACCCTGCCGGGAACCGTGGCCAACAATATTGCCATGATCCTCCAGCCCGGACTGGCTCTTTGCGGCATCCTCCGCCTGCTCCGCCTGCTGATGCGGAACCGCCGGGGCGGTTGCCTGCCCTTCTTCCTTATCATGATCCTTCCCTTCCTGTTCCTCTACGCCGCCGGGCTTCTGGCCTTCTACGAGGCCGGTGCCGCCATCCTGGGCGTCATCCTGGCCAGGGTCAGACCTGCCTCCGGCGGACAGGGTGGACAGAACGGGGAAAACGGCTCCGACGACGGAACCGACCAATCCGGCCTTTGAACGCCAGCCTGCCTGCTCCGCCACACCCTGTCTCCCCTGACCTACTTCCCGTGAAAGGAGTCCTGTCCTATGAATCAGCCCTCAAACGGTCATAACCGCTCCCGGGATCCCGATGCCCCTTTGCGTGTGGATCTGCGGATCCCCTTCGCCGTCTGCGCCGCAGAGGGTCTGCTCCTACTGGTTCTGTACACCCTGCTGGTTCGTCTGAACGCCAGCCGGCTCTCCCTCATCGGCACCGTCTTCGTGATCCTGTACGCCGTATCGGTGGGTGCCATCTTCCTGGCCTACGCCCTCCGCCTGTCCCGGATCAGCCGGGACGCCCGCACCGCCGAGCTTCTGAACACCGACATCTACCGGATGTTCCGCTCCGTCATAGACATTCCCTACGCCGTGGTCAACGCCGATGGCCATATCCGGGTCATCAACACCGCCATGCAGGACATCCTGGGCTTCCGCTCCCCGGTCTGCGACATTCCCTTGCAGGAGGTATGCCCCACCATCACCCGGGAGGCACTGGAGACCGGGGCCCGGAATCCGGAGGAGGGAGCAGTGCCCCGGAGCATGGCCGCCGTCTTCCCCCAAAAGAGCGGCCCCGCCGACCCCGCCGCCATGGGGGATGCGCCCATCGTCCGGCTGAGCAACGGGCGGCGGTACCAGGCAGAGCCGTACCTGCTCCGCCAGCACGCCGACCACTACTACCTGCTGATCTTCCGGGATGTGAACGACTACCTGGACTTCGTGGACAAGACCGAGCGGAACCATGTAGTGGTGGCCTACATCATGCTGGACAACCTGCAGGAGCTGACTCAGTTCGTCCGGGCCAACTACCGGGCCACCGCCAATGTGATCGAGGAGACCCTGACCCGCTGGATCACCGGCCTGCACGGCATGATCCGGGAGTACGACCGGGATCGGTACATTGCCTTCTTCTCGGAGGAAATGCTGGATGCCTGCATCAAGGACAATTTCTCCATCCTCAATGAGATCATGAACATCCGGGTGGGCGACAACACCTTTCCCCTGTCCCTGTCCATGGGCATTGCCGACATCGACGGCACCATGGAGGAGCGGGACAAGGCCGCCAGCGCCGCCCTGGACATGGCCCTCCAGCGGGGCGGCAACCAGGTGGCACTCCAGCGACGGGGGGTCAGCGGGCTGACCTACTACGGCGGTGCCCACAAGACCCTGGAGGGCAACACCTCCATCTCCTCCCGTGTCAGCGTACACCTGCTGGAGAAGCGGCTGGCCGGCTGTGACAATGTGCTGATCATGGGTCACAGCGATCCGGACTTCGATGCCATCGGCTCAGCGGTAGGTGCCTGTCGCCTTTGCCGGAGCATCCTGACCGCCCTGGGGCGGCCGGAGGTGCCTGTCCACATTGTGGTCAACAAGACCTGCGACACCTTCCGCATCTGTGCCGAGCATCTGGCCCCCCTGCCGGAGTACGACCGTATCTTCGTGGACAGGGATGCCGCCCAGTCCCTGGTCAGCACCGGCACCCTGCTGATCCTGACGGATGTGAGCAATCCGGCCATCTTTGAGGCCCCCGGCCTTGTGGGGTGCATCCCGGAGGTGGACGGAGCCAGTGCCATCGCCGTCATTGACCACCACCGGCTGGTGGGGGAGCTGCCCTTCGTGCCGTTCCTTCATTTCATTGAAACCACCAAATCCTCCGCCAGCGAGATCATCTCGGAAATGCTGGAGCAGAGTGCCTACGCCGACACCCTGCTCAAGGAGGAGGCCAACCTGCTCCTGGCCGGGATCATGCTGGATACCCACAATTTCACCCGCTCCGCCGGAGCGCAGACCTTTGAGGTCACCTACTACCTGTACAGCCGCAATGCCCACACCGGCACCGTCCGGGAGTTCTTCAACCAGCGCATGGACGAGCTGATGGTGGCCAGCGACTTTGATGCCCACACCCGGATGTACGCCCAGGTCTTCGCCATCACCTGGCTCAGCGCCGACCATACCCCCTCCCCCGAGGACAGGATCGCCGCCTCCAAGGCGGCCGACAAGCTGCTCTCCCTGCGGGGGGTGGAGGCTTCCTTCGCCCTGGCTGTCCTGGGGTCGGCTGTCATCATCTCCGGCCGCTCCAAGGGGCGGATCAATGTCCAGCTCATCCTGGAGAAGCTGGACGGCGGCGGCCACTTCGATATGGCCGGTGCCCGGGTGGACGGCTCCCTGGATAAAGCAGTGGATCTGCTCTGTCGGGCTATTGACGAGTACAGGTTGCAATTCCCGGAACTGTTCCGCAAGGAGGAAAAGCAGTAAGGAGCATACCATCCCCCGGGAAGAGAGATCAGAACAAGCAGACCTATGTCATACTGACATATGTCAGTATAAAGAAAGGATAGAAAATCATGAAAGTTGTATTGTTAGCCGATGTCAAGGGACAAGGAAAGAAGAATGATGTGATCGAGGTGTCCGACGGGTACGCCCGGAACTACCTCCTGCCCCGCAAGCTGGGCGTGGAGGCGGACGCCCGCATCCTCAACGCCATCAAGGGTCAGGAAGCCGCCCGTCAGCACAAGATCCAGGTGGAGACCGAGGAGGCCAAGGCTCTCTCTGCCCGGCTGGACACCCTGCTGGTCAAGATCCCGGCCAGCTGTGGGGCGGATGGCCGCCTGTACGGCTCCATCACCTCCAAGGACATTGCCGAGCACCTGGAGAAGGACTTCGGCATCACCGTGGACAAGCGGAAGATCCAGCTCTCCGACCCCATCCGGGCCTACGGGAAGTACGATCTGGATGTGAAGCTGTACGCCGACATCACCGGGCACATCCATGTGCTGGTGTGCAATTGACGCTGACCCGGAGAGGGCTGTGCCATGAGTGAGAACAACTACGCCGGGGATCTGCGGGACAGCCGGGAGGGGGCGGAGGCATCCCTCCAGCGGAAGCTGCCCTTCAGCCTGCTGGCCGAGCAGTCCCTGCTTGGCTCGGTGCTGGTGGATCCCGAAGCCTTCAACCTGATCGCCGACATGGTGTCGGTGACAGACTTCTACCTGGAGGAGCACCAGCAGATCTTCTCGGCCATGCACGAGCTGTTCCTGACCAGCAAGGACATTGATGTGGTCACGCTGATCGACATGCTGGTGCAGAAGGGCATCTACTCCAAGTCCGGCGGGGAACAGTACATCAAGACCCTGGTGGAGGTGGTTCCCTCCTCCCTGAACATCAAGGACTACGCCCGCATCGTCAAGGACAAGAGCATCCTGCGCCAGCTCATCACGGTCTGCGAGGAGGTGTCCGAGACCGCCTACGCCGAGCAGGACGAGGTGGCCCATGTACTGGATGCGGCGGAGAACAAGATCTTCGCCATCGCCCAGGGGCGGGATGTGAAGAACTTCCGCCACATCCGGGAGGTCATCGGCGATGTCTACGCCCACCTGAAGGAGCTGAATCAGGACAAGGAAGCCTCCCAGGGCACCTCCACCGGTTTCTCCGGCCTGGACAAGGTGCTGGCCGGCATGGGAAAATCCGACCTTGTGCTGGTGGGTGCCCGCCCCGGCATGGGCAAGACCTCCTTCGCCCTGAATATCGCCACCAATGTGGCGGCACAGACCGGCAAGGCAGTCTGCGTTTTCTCCCTGGAAATGTCGGCGGAGCAGTTGGTCAACCGGATGATCTCCTCCGAGGCCATGGTGGACAGCTACACCCTGCGCACCGGCGAGCTGAAGCCGGAGGATTGGGAAAGTGTGGCCGCCGCCGCCGCCCGCCTGGCCAAGTGCAACATCCTCATCGACGACACCTCCGGACTCACCGTCACCGGCATGAAGGCCAAGCTCCGCCGGGTGAAGGATCTGGGACTGGTCATCATTGACTACCTCCAGCTGATGCAGTCCGACCGCCGCATCGACAACCGGGTGCAGGAGGTGGCCGACATCTCCCGGGCCATGAAGATCATGGCCAAGGATCTGATGGTGCCCATCATCTGCTGTGCCCAGCTCTCCCGTGGGCCGGAGTCCCGTACCGACAAGAAGCCCATGCTGTCCGACCTCCGGGATTCCGGTGCCATCGAGCAGGATGCGGATGTGGTCATGTTCCTCTACCGGGACGAATACTACAAGACCAACGACAGCGCCACCCCCAACGCCGATGCCCTCTCCAGCGTGGCGGAGGTCATCGTGGCCAAGAACCGCCACGGTTCCACCGGCACAGTGAAAATGGGCTGGATCGGCCGGTACACCAAGTTCCGCACCATTGCGGATGTGGGAGAGTCCCCGTAACGGCGGCCTCTCTCACGGTCATACACCTTCATCCAAGGAGTTTCTGATGTCCGTAACTTTCACCTCTCCCCATCGCCTGAGCGGGATGCCCCCGGACACGCCGCTGCTGGTGGCCTTCTCCGGGGGAGCCGACTCCCGGTTGCTCCTGGAGCTGACCGTCCGCTGGGCCAGGCGCAACGGTGCACCGGTCACGGCGGCCCACCTGCACCACGGCATCCGGGGGGCGGAGGCCGACCGGGATCAGGCCTTCTGCCGGGACACCGCCGCCCGCCTGGGGGTGCCCTTTGTCACCCGGCGGGTGGATGTTCCGGCTCTGGCCGCCCGCACCGGCCGCAGCGTGGAGTGGGAGGCTCGGGCTGCCCGCTACGGGTTTCTCACCGGGATCATGCAGGAGGAGCATATCCCCCTCCTGCTCACCGCCCACCATGCCGACGATCAGTTGGAGACCCTGCTCCTCCGGCTCCTGCGGGGCAGTGGCACCCGGGGGCTGGGCGGCATCCCGCCGGTGCGGCCTGTCCCCGGGGGGCTGGTCATCCGCCCCCTCTTAGGATGCACCCGGGCGGACATTCTGGAGACCTGCCGCCGCATGGGACTGGACTATGTCACCGACAGCACCAACCTGGCGGACGACTGCACCCGCAACCGCCTGCGCCACCGGGTGATCCCCCTCCTTGAGGAGCTGTCCGGCCCGGGGGTTCCCCAGCGGGCCGCCGTCCGGCTGTGCAGGGCCGCCCGGGAAGACGACGACTGCCTGTGGCAGGGGGCGCAGGCTCTCTCCTCCAAGGTCTGCGGGGAGGATGGTTCCCTGTCTCAGGCCGCCCTGTGCGCTCTCCCTCCGGCCTATGCCAAGCGGTGCCTGCTGGCCGCCTACGAACAGCGTATGCAGGCTCCCCTCCCGGCTGACCGCACCCTGACCGCCGCCCATCTGGAGGGCCTCATGACCTTGGTCAGCACCGAAGGGAACACCGGCATCCACGCCGACGCCGAGGTTCTCCTGCCCGGCGGGTGGCGGGGCAGGCTCCGGGAGGGTCGGTTGGTGTTCGTCCCGCCGGAGGATGCCGATGGCGACAGGCCGGACGGCAGGCCGGGCGGCTCTGCTTCGGATGTGGCTGTTCCCCTGCGCCTTGCGCCGGGGGAGAACCGCTGGCACCCCGGCAAAGGGGAGGACACCGTGATCCTGCTTGAGGAATCCCCCGTCCCGCTCCCCCCCTGCACCGGGGAGGGCGTGCTGGCCTCGGCTGTCTTCCCCGCTACCCTGCCCCGCCCCCTGTGGGCACGGGGGCGGCGTCCCGGGGACACCCTCCTCTCCCACGGCATGACCAAAAAGCTGAAAAAGGTGCTCTGTGACAAGCATATTCCCCTGCCCCTGCGGGACAGTCTCCCTCTGATCTGTCTGCCCGCCGAGTCGGGGGACTCCGCCACTCCCCCCGGAGAAGCGGGGCCGGGACAGCCGCTGTGGTTCCCCACCGCCATCTTCCGGGATGGCTGGGCACCGCCTGCTGATGGCCCCTGCCTGCGGCTGACCGTGCTGTCCGCCACGGCATCGGACGACCCGACGGAGCGGCATGATCCCCGCCCTGTACAATAACCTGTACAATAATGAAAGAAAGGCTTTCTGCATATGGTAGCAACTGCACAAAATCAAATTCAGGAGAACACCTGCGCCCTGTACCGGGATTGTGAGCGGATCCTTCTGTCCCATGAGGATCTGGAGGCCATCACCGACCGGCTGGCCGCCCGCATCGAGGAAACATACCGGGACAGCGGCAAGCAACTGGTGCTGGTGGTCATCCTGAAGGGCTCCATGCCCTTTGCCGCCGACCTCATGCGCAAGATCCGGCTTCCCCTCCAGGTGGAATTCATGAAGGTATCCTCCTACGGGGCGGGCACCAAGTCCTCCGGCGAGAT
>CAMEON010000004.1 GCA_945929845.1 uncultured Clostridia bacterium
AGACGAAAAAATCTGTACCGAATCTGCACCACCTCATTCAATCAGCGTTTCCCTATCTGTACATGACCTGCGTCTCCCGCCGGACAAAAAGAAAAGCACACCCGTGATCACAGGCTGCGTGTTGGTGTCATGAGATTGACATTCCGCAGGCGATGGATGACGGTTGTGCTGTGTGGAAATAGGAAAGTGTTGGGGTCACTTCCCGATGCTACCCCATTATACTACAAATCCGCCATTTTGTAAATATTCAAATTGCACAAACTATCGGGAAGATTTTCTACACAAAGGACAGACCGTGATGAAATATCAGAACCTGACCCGGGCGCAGCAGATGGGGATACCCTGCTGGGTGAAGGTGGACTCGTACTCGGTCATGATGTTGTCAGCCGCCTCCGGGGTGCTGTGAAAGTCCCGGGAGCAGAAGGTCAGCGTCAGTCCCTCGGCGGCGAACTCCTCCAGGCTGAAATCGAACAGCCCTTGGTTGTCGGTCTTGAGCCAAAGCTCCCCGCCCTCGGTCAGCAGTGTCCGATACATGGACAGGAAATTCCGGTGGGTCAGACGACGCTTGGCGTACCCCTTCTTGGGCCAGGGGTCGCTGAAGTTCAGGTATATGCGGGAGATGCTGTGGGGCTGGATCCACTCTCCCAGGTGCTCGGCCTGGCCGATGAGGAAGCGCAGGTTGTCTCCCGGCCGCGTGTCCGAGGAGGCCATAGCCTTCTCCAGTGCCAGACAGCATACATCCGCCACCCGCTCCATGGCAAGGAAATTCCATTCCGGGTGGGCGGCGGCCATGCCCACGGCAAAGTTTCCCTTGCCGCATCCGATCTCCAGGTGTACCGGGCGGGAAGGCTCCTCCTGCCCTGTGGCCGGGAAAACAGCCGCCGGGTCATCCCCCAGCCGGGACAGGAGGAGGGGATCAGACACCAGCAGTCTTGCACAGGCGGCGATCCGCTCCTCCCCGTGCTTCTTTCTTCTCATTCTCATAGGGCGGCACCAAAGGGTCACACATTGAAGCGGAACAGCACGATATCGCCGTCCTGCATGACATACTCCTTGCCCTCGGAGCGGATAAGCCCCGCCTCCCTGGCGGCGGCCATGGTGCCCACCCGCATCAGCTCGTCAAACCCGATGACCTCTGCCCGGATGAAGCCCCGCTCAAAGTCGGAGTGGATCTTCCCGGCGGCCTGGGGAGCCTTGGTGCCCTTGGTGATGGTCCAGGCACGAACCTCCTTGGGGCCGGCGGTCAGGTACTCCTGGACGATTTGGGCATTCCGGATTCCTCAATGCCCATATCCTCCAGGAATGCCGCCTTGTCCTCCCCGTCCAACTGGGCGATCTCCGCCTCGATCTGGGCACAGATGGGGATGACCTGGGTGTGCTCCTGCTCGGCCAGTGCCTTGAGAGCCTGGTAGTGGGGGTTGTCCTCCACCTGCCCGGCCGCCTCATCCTCCGACACATTGGCCACATAGATCACCGGCTTCAGGGTCAGAAGAGGCATATCCGAGAAGGAAGCCTGCTCCTCCTCGGTCAGGTCGGCACTGCGGGCGGACTTTCCGTCCGACAGCACAGCCAGCACCTTCTCAAAGGCGGACACCTGGGTGGCGACGGCCTTGTCCCCGTTGCGCAACAGCTTCTGGAGGGCGGGCAGGCGCTTCTCCACCAGCTCCATATCCGACAGGATCAGCTCCATGTTGATGGTCTCCACATCCCGCACCGGATCCACACTGCCCTCCACATGGACGATGTTCCCATCCTCGAAGCAACGGACGATGTGCAACACAGCGTCCACCTCCCGGATGTGGGAAAGGAACTTGTTCCCCAGACCCTCTCCCTGGGAGGCACCCCGGACAAGGCCGGCAATGTCCACGAATTCAATGACAGCCGGTGTATACTTCTCCGGATGGTACATCTCGGCCAGCTTGTCCAGCCGCTTATCGGGTACGGGCACCATGCCTACATTGGGTTCTATGGTGCAGAAGGGGTAATTGGCGGACTCTGCGCCGCCGCCGGTCAGGGCATTAAAAAGGGTAGACTTGCCCACATTGGGCAGTCCTACGATTCCGAGCTTCATACGGTTTCTCCTGGTTGTTTTTTTCTTTGACTGCGTCGCTGTCCTTTTATGGACAGCCGGACGGTTCAGTTCATGATCATTCCCCTTATTATAAACCATTTCACGCCTTTGCGCAAGAGGTTTTTCCGAATTTCCGGATAATAATGAGGAATTTCAGCTTCCATTCAGCCGGAGGGCTATGAAATTGACACATAGAGACATGTTGTATTGTAGTACGGCGTAACAAATTAAACTCTATTTTCTGATAGCCGATATCAGGATAAGGCAAAAAGACCTGTCGTAGGGCGGGGGCTTGCTCCCGCCGAAAGAACAATCCCTCCGTCACGCTTCGCTGATGTAACGCCCTTTACACAAGGGAGGTTTTTATCGGGGTCTTCTCCGGCGGGAGCAAGCCCCCGCCCTACAAGGATGCTTGGAGCAACCTCAAATTGAATCATTACAGTGTAGTAGGGGCGACATCCGTATACGGAGCCGTATACGGATGTGGTCGCCCTATTCCATGCGGGCGAGCGCAGTTCGCCTCTACAAAAATTACCAGGTGGAGCGGGTTCTATATCCGCCCGGAATGAACTGTATCTCCAGAGTGCCACAGTTCAGCCGTCCTATACATACAGTTTCTCTCCGTCCTTTGGCAGGATGGCTACGGACAGACTAAATCTGCTTATGCACGCTCTTGTACTCGTCGTAGTAACGGTAGTAGGGGCAACGGCCTGTCTGCCCGGCCACGAAGGCGGCCATTTCGTCCTCGTCAAGAGACACCTGGCAGACATAGGCATCCACATCCTCATCATAGTCGTAGAACTCACAGTCCTCACACCGGGGGGCCGGATGCGTGCCTGCCTCCTTGTGCTTTTTCTGTACATTGGCACGGTTCTCCATGGACAGCCTCCTTCCATTTTGTCAGTCAGCCTATTGTACCACAGGAAAAGACGCTTGTCAAGATGCCGCCGGGGACTTGCCAGAGAGACGGTTTTGTGGTATAATAGGATTATTCTGTCTGCTGTAAGGAGTATACATACCATGAATGATAAAGAAATATCCGAGATCCGCCGGCATTTCAGGGCGGAGAGAAGCGGCATCTCCCGCATCCGGGGATGCTATGTCAATGAGAAGCGGGAGATCATCTCCGAGCTGGATCAGTCCCTGGGACTGATGTCCGAGACCGAGGCGGAGGAGATCCTGTCCCTTCTCAAGAAGACGCTGTCCGGCCGGGTGGGCACCAACCTGCTGGACATAGCCTTTTCCACGAGCCAGGTGGCGGAGAGCGAGGAGTACAGGCTCCTGACCCGGCTGCGGGAAACTGCCCTGAAGGATGACCAGGCGGTGCATGCCTTTTTTGCAAAGGTCATACAGAGCCTGGAGATAGAAGGGAACTACATGATCCTGCTGGCTCACGACAGCTACGATGTATTCACCTACCGGAAGGACGGACATAGGTCAGAGGATGCGGGGGAGATGTTCAACTATATCCTTTGCACGGTCTGCCCGGTGAGGATGGCCAAGCCAGCCCTGAGCTACTATGTGCGGGAGAACTGCTTCCGCCATGTGACGGCGGACTCGGTGGTGGCCCCGCCGGCGTTGGGCTTCCTTTTCCCGGCCTTTGACGACCGCTGTACCAACCTGTACGGTGCTCTGTACTACACCCGGAGCGTGGAGGACAGCCACACGGAATTTACCGATGCCATCTTCAAGGCAGGGCCCATGCCCATGCCTGCCGCCGAGCAGAAGGCCACCTTCCACACCGTGCTGGCTGATGCCGCCGGGGAGGCGTGCAGTCTGCCGGTGGTTCGGTCTGTCCGTGCCCAGCTATGCCAGGCCATTGAGGATCACAAGGCGGCCAAGGAGACGGAGCCGCTCACGGTGGACAAGTATGCCATCCGGGATATGCTGGGCTTCTGCGGTGTCCCGGAGGAGAACATCACCCATTTTGAGCAGGCGTTCGACGCCGGATTCGGCCCAGGAGCCGCCGTCAGCCCCCACAACCTGGTGGATGTCCGCCGCTTTGAGGTCAGGACGCCGGATGTCCGCATCACCGTAAACCCGGAAAAGACAGACCTGGTGGAGACCCGCATCATCGACGGTGTCCGCTATATTCTTATTCGGGCTGACGAGGGCGCAGAGGTCAACGGGGTGGATGTGCGGTTTTGAACTGTAGAACCCGGAACGTTTTTGCAAATAAACCCACGGCACCTATTGACAATTGGGTGCCGTTGTATTATAAGGAACCGCTGATTTATTCGGCGGCACATCTTCGGCACATCTTTTCCCGCCTGCTTCTTGCCGAAAAACTCGATGTACATCCAGTACATCTTGAGTTTTTCGCAATCGCAGACGAAAAAATCTGTACCGAATCTGCACCACCTCATTAAATCAGCGTTTCCATAATGATGCGGAAGTTAGCGGACGCTAACCGGAGGCTGGCCGGTTTGATGCAAGGTGAATGGTCGGCAAATACTGATTGTCAGTAAGGAGGAAAAGGTCATGGTCAGGATTACGGTGGATGTGGAAGGAATGGCGTGCGGGACGTGTGAAGCACATGTCAACGAGGCAGTCAGGAAGGTCTTCCCGGTGAAGAAGGTCACCTCGTCCCATAGCAAAGGGAGAACGGAGATTATCACAGAGGCACCCCTTGATGAGAACCAACTGAAGGATGCGATCCAGGCGACCGGGTATCAGGTACTGGGCATCCACACGGAGCCATACCAGAAAAAAGGCTTTTCGCTGTTCAGAAAATAACAGGGGAACATACCCTGAGACATGGATGCCCCGCATATTTCTGTGATGGCCGGTCAGCAAGCTGCTTTCACGACATAGCAGGAAGATTATTTCAATAAATCGGTTGACAGGAGGGGCAATGAGAGGTATAATAGGCAAGGGCCGGTTGGTGTGGATGTGCCGGACCAGCCTACTTTATACTGTTGATCGGGTGATGATATGACAGCATATGCTATGTATGGAATTCTGATTCCTTTCCTGGGGACTGCGTTGGGTGCCGCCTGCGTCCTATTCATGAAAAAGACCATGAGCGACCATTTGCAAAGGGCTTTGTCCGGTTTTGCGGCCGGGGTCATGGTTTCGGCCTCTGTGGGGAGCCTTCTGATCCATGCTCTGGAGCAGGCGGGAGAGATGGGAGCCTGGTCCTTCCTGCCGGCGGCGGTGGGGTTCTGGGCCGGTATTCTGTTCCTGCTCCTCATGGACCGTCTGATCCCCCACCTGCACCGGAATGCACAGCAAGCCGAGGGGCCCAGGAGCCGGTTGCAGAAGACCACCATGCTGGTGCTGGCGGTCACATTGCATAACATTCCCGAGGGGATGGCGGTGGGCGTGGTGTACGCCGGGTACCTGACAGGGAACGGCAACATTTCCGCCATGGGTGCCCTGGCACTGTCCCTGGGTATCGCCATTCAGAATTTCCCCGAGGGAGCCATCATTTCTATGCCGCTGAAGGCGGAGGGAATGAAAAAGTCCAGGGCTTTTTTCAACGGCGTCGCCTCCGGTATCGTGGAACCTGTCGGTGCCCTGATCACCATCGCCGCCGCCGGTTTCGTGATGCCTGCACTGCCGTACCTGCTCAGCTTTGCGGCGGGTGCCATGCTGTATGTGGTGGTGGAGGATCTGATTCCGGAGATGTCTGCGGGCAGTCACTCTAATGTGGGCACCATCTTCTTCGCCGTCGGCTTCAGCCTGATGATGATCCTGGATGTGGCTCTCGGATAACAGGGCGGAGTACCACGGGTGCGCTTTACCTGAACTGTGACCTTTTGTTTCTCCTCCGAACTTTTCACTTCGCTGGGTTGCAGAAGTGTGTCGATTTTTCTGAAAACTGTTGACAGCGCAAACGAATTGATGTATAATAGTGCGCTGGAACGGGCATTTGCATCGGCATGGTCGGTTCAATTCTTTTGAAACAGGTGTTCTGATATGGATTTATACTCTTTTTCGGGAATCATGATCTCTTTCCTTGGTACGGTACTGGGAGCCTCCTGTGTCCTGTTCATGAGAAAGAATCTAAGCGACCGCTTGCAAAGGATCCTTTCCGGCTTTGCAGCTGGGGTCATGGTGGCGGCCTCCATCTGGAGCCTGCTCATTCCTTCCCTTGAACAGTCTGAGGGGATGGGGAAGTGGGCGTTCGTCCCTGCGGCAGTCGGTTTCTGGGTCGGGATCCTGTTCCTCTTGCTGATGGATCATGTGATCCCTCACCTGCACAGGAACGCCCTGCAGGCAGAAGGGCCGAAGAGCCGGCTACAGAGGGACACCATGCTGGTGCTGGCGGTCACACTTCATAATATTCCGGAAGGCATGGCTATTGGCGTGGTGTACAGCGGATATCTTTCCGGGAATGCCAACATCTCGGCTATGGGTGCGCTGGCTCTGTCCATCGGTATCGCCATTCAGAATTTCCCGGAAGGTGCCATCATATCCATGCCGCTGAAAGCGGAGGGAATGAAGAAGTCCAAGGCTTTCCTGTACGGCGTGCTGTCCGGTGTGGTGGAACCCATCAGCGCATTGCTGACCATCGCCGCTACGGGCATCGTGACACCCATCCTGCCGTACCTGCTCAGCTTTGCCGCAGGTGCTATGCTGTATGTGGTGGTGGAGGAACTGATCCCGGAAATGTCTGCGGGTCAGCATTCCAATCTGGGCACCATCTTCTTCGCTGTCGGCTTCAGCGTTATGATGATCCTGGAAGTTCTGTTCGGATGATGTCAGGCGGATAGTAAAGTACATATAGAAGGATCTTTGAATAATCCGGGGAAGCTTTCTTTTGAGAGTCTCCCCGGCTCACTTTTTGCCTTCCCGGGCATCACTGAATTTTATGGTGCGATCTTTTTCAAAAAGTATTGCCAAACGAAAGAATTTATGGTATACTGTACCCAAATCCGGGCATATGCCCGAACTATTCCGAAAGGATTTGAAAAGTATGAGTAAAGATTATATGACAGACGGCCTGGGCCGTTGGATCACCTTTGCCAATCCAAACGGAGGCGTTGCCTCCGAGACAAAGAACCCCTGGGAGACCCCCATCGGGGCCGCCGACCAGTTCGCTCCCATTGTGGATAAGGAGGGCGTAGCCCTCTTTGCCCGGAGCTTTTCCGTGTCCGGCCTGAAGTCGGCCCGCATTGATGCCACCTCCCTGGGTATTTTTGACCTTTGGGTCAACGGTCGCCGGGTAGGCTCCGGCCGGGAGCGGGCGGACAGCGCACCCTTCGACGAGCTGAAGCCCGGTTGGTCGGACTACCGCAAGCGGGTGCTGTACTACTCCTATGACCTGACCGACTACCTCCGGGAGGGGGAGAACACCCTGCTCATCGCCGTGGCACCCGGCTGGTACAATGGGCGTATTTCCCTGGGCACCTACGGGGACACCCACATCTCCCTCCTGGCCGCCATCCACCTGCTGGACGGGGCAGGGGAGCGGTCCATTTATACCGATAGCTCCTGGCAGGCCGCCTGGGGCAGTGCCATCCGGGCCGCTGACATCTGGGACGGCGAGATGTACGATGCCAACTACCCCTCCCTGGCGGCTCTGTCTCAGCCCGGCGCAGATGTGACCTGGAGCACCCCCACCGAGGAGGAGTATGACCTGTTCGTGACCCCCCACATCGGCTCCACCATCACCGTGCGTCCCAACCTGACCCGCCGCCCCCAGACCGTGACCATCTACTGCGGCACCGAGGACAACGGCAGTGACTATGGCCGGATCCATGTGGTGGACACCCCCACCGGGGACGGCTTCACCCTGAAGAAGGGACAGTCCGCCGTGCTGGACTTCGGCCAGAACATGGTAGGCTGGCCCACCTTCACCGTGCAGGGTGCCAAGGGCACTTCCATACAGGTGCGCTTCGGCGAGATGCTCAACGACAGCGGACTGAAGTCCCGGGGCAACGACAATCCCGAGGGCTCCATCTACTCCATCAACTACCGTTCGGCCAAGGCCAAGATCTGCTATGTGCTGAGCGGCTCCGGGGAGGAGTCCTACCGCCCCACCTTTACCTTCTTCGGCTTCCGCTACTGCGAGATCCAGGCCACTGAGGATGTGACCTTCACCTCCATGCAGGCACAGGTGGTTGGCTCTGCCAATGTGGAGCTGGGTCATATGGAGACTTCCCATAAGGATGTGAACCAGCTGATCTCCAACATTCTCTGGGGTCAGCGTGGCAACTACCTGTCCGTGCCCACCGACTGCCCTCAGCGGGATGAGCGACTGGGCTGGACCGGCGACACCCAGGCCTTCTGCGGCACCGCATCCTACAACGCCGATGTGGACGGCTTCTTCCACAAGTGGCTCCAGGATGCCCGGGACTCCCAGGCGGATTCCGGCATGTACCCGGATGTCATTCCCGCCTCCCGGGTGGTAGGATACGGTGGTGCCGCCTGGAGCGATGCAGGCATCATTGTTCCCTACACCATGTGGAAGATGTACGCCGACACCTCCATCATCGAGGAGCATTTCGCCTCCATGGAGCGGTATATGGATTGGCTGGCTACCACCAACATGGCAGGCCCCAACCCCACCTACGGCGACTGGCTGGCCTATGAGGGCACGGATAATCGGTACATCTCGGTAGCCTACTATGCACTGGATGCCCGCTACATGGCCGCCATGGCCCGGGCCATCGGCAAGGAGGAGCGAGCCGCCCACTATGACAAGGTGTATAAGGAGGTCAGCGAGCACTTCCGCACCGTGTACTGCGATGGGGAGGGCAACCTGAATCCGGAGTTCCGCACCCAGACCGGCTACCTGCTCGCCCTGAAGATAGACCTGCTCCTGCCGGAGAACAGACCTGCCGCCGTGGCGGCTCTGAAGCAGAAGGTGATTGACAACGGCTATAAGCTGTCCACCGGCTTTGTTGGCTCCTGCATCCTCAATGAGGTGCTGGCGGAGTTCGGCGAGAATAACCTGGCCTACTCCCTCCTGCTACAGACCGAGAACCCCTCCTGGCTGTACAGCGTACACCAGGGTGCCACCACCATTTGGGAGCGGTGGAACTCCTATACCAAGGCAACCGGATTCGGCGATGTGGGCATGAATTCCTTCAACCACTACGCCTACGGCGCCGTGCAGGAGTGGATGTACCGCCATGTCGCCGGTATCGAGACCACCGAGGAGGCACCCGGCTTTGCCCATCCTGTCCTCCAGCCCAAACCGGACACCAGAACGCTGGAGGAGATACCCGCTGGGCAGGAGAAGATCACCTGGGTCAAGGCCTCCTACCAGTCAAGAGCCGGGCTGATTCAGTCCAGCTGGGATATGACAAACGGCTTTACCTACGAGTGCCAGGTGCCGGTAGCGGCGACGCTGTACCTGCCGGTGCTGACCGACGGAGACACCTTTACTGTCAATGGGGAGACCCATCGCTTCGATGAGTACACCGCCTGCCCCTGCGGCCGCGCGGTGGTCATGGAGCTGAAGCCCGGTACATATACCTTCCGGCAGAACTGATGGGTTCCCGCCACCACAAGGGATCATATAACAACACCCCCGCCCGTACCATTCCGGTACCCGGCGGGGGTTTTTCGAAGATGTCTACCGTTGATATTACCAGCGATTAGTAAATTATGCACAAAAATTAATTCAATAAATTGTAAAAAAAAGAGGATTGCATAAAGTCGGATATTCGTGTATGATATATACCGAAGATGTTATTTTGCTTAGGGAAACGCTGATTTAATGAGGTGGTACAGATTCGGTACAGATTTTTTTGCCTGCGATTGCGAAAAACTCAAGATGTACTGGATGTACATCCAGTTTTTCGGAAAGAAGCAGGTGGGAAAAGATGTGCCGCCGAATAAATCAGCGGTTCCTTAAAAATTCTTGTGACAAGTCAAGGAGGGTATTCCCGTGAAAAAAACACCAAATTTTAGTATTGTCTTTAGTCTTACTGTCCTTCTTTTTACCGTTATGTTCACTTCCTGCGCTTCCCAATCGCCGACCACGCCGCCGCAAGGCATAGAAGGAGCCGACGAAACAACGGCGGAAGACGCAATTCCCACTCAGGCGGAGGAGGAGAAAACCGAACCTGCCCATACGGAAGCGGAGCTGAAGGCTTCGGACGGCTGTTTTGCTACTGAGCAGTATGAGGTCACCATGGTGGATGGGGTACATTACCTGAACTATTTCAATGGAAACGAGGCCACGGAAGAGCAGAAAATAGCCTGTCAGACAGCCGGAGTCTTCTTCCCCTCCATAACGGATATGTACAATGCCATCAGACAGGGCGGGGAAGCGTTGCAGGAGGCTTCCGTGAAAGCCACCTTCCTGCATGATGCGAACGGGATCCCAGTCTGCAACCCGGATCAGTTGTACCGCCCGGTCAAGCCGATCGGAATTGGTTCGGTCAAAGAAATATGCTGGATGGGAACATACTATTCCTTTTCTTATGCAGGTGTTGAGGATCTGTGTGGGAGCGTGGATGTCATCTGTTACGATATGAGCTACTACCTGGCCACCGGGCTGGAGGGTAGAGATCCCCGAGCCTATTACCGGAATTCTTATGAAAAGATTTTTGAAAGATATCCTGGTGATAATGAGAATGGGGCGTACAGCAGTACGGTAGTGTCCCGAGAGACCGGCACCTACGGGGGTCAGCCCTGTGAGTCTGTGACCACTACCTCTTCCCTCACCACCAACCGCTCCACCCGCCTGACTGTTCAGGACGGAGACAGGAATGTGACCATTATCATGCGGTACCTGATCGCCTGCGACCCCGCATGGCAACAGGAGAATGATCTTGAGGTATCAGACACCGTTCCCTGGGCTGTATTCATGTACTGGGATAACGGTACGGACAGCTATCAGGTGAATATATATAATATGGTGGAGTCCCCCACGCTGGAGTGGTTGCTATCCTTTGATGTGGCGGCCTACACACCCGGTGAGGTTGACGCCTAAAAAACAGATCCCCCGCCCGTACCGTTTCGGTACCCGGCGGGGGGTTCAACATAGGTGTCTGATGTTATTTGACCCAATCTTGTATATCATGTATAAATTAGGCATGAAGAATTTGTAAAAAGTGCGAATTGCATATAGTTGTATATTTGTGTATACTATATGTTGTAATTGTTGGTAGTTCTATGTTGGTAAATATTGACAAAAGGAAGTGATACTAATGGCCTAATGTTTTATGATTTTGAAGAAAGAATATATCATTTGAACGGTATAAAGAAATTGGAGGTTATTATGAAAAAGGCTTTGACAGTCATTCTATCTATAATGCTACTCATTGAAATGGTAAATTCCTTACAGGTCGGAACATCAGCAGAAGAGAATACCAGAACAGATGGTGATGACCTATGCGATGATAATTCTTTTTATTTTGAAACTGTTGATCGCTCTAAATATCAGTTGTCCCAAGCACAACTTGATGCACCGACAGATGAGTTGATCGATGCTATTATGGATTATCCTTATTTGGTTGATCTCTTCACAAGTAGTGATTCTTCCGTTTCGGCCTATAACAGTCTTCGTGAATCATTCAATGGCTTAGCGGAATTGGAAGAGCGTGCAGATGCTGCATCTGTTTTGTTGACTAAGTTTATTGATGCTGAAACAACCACTGTCTATGACAATCTTTTAAACTCCGTATATTTAGAGGCGTTACTGTCTCTTCCTGTTTATTTTGAAAACCTAAGCGCAATCGAAATAGCCACATATTCTCAGATATCTGAAACCAGTGCGCTCATTCCGAAGGCTGAAGCAACACAGTCTGTTACTGATACACCCAATCTTTCCGGTACATATTCAAGTTCATCAGTAGCATTTACCGTGAATGGGTTTTCGTATACTCGTTCCAACACCAATGGATCCACCACATGTGGTAATATTGTACCATTATATACAGCTTTGAGCGATTATAGTAGTACGGAGAAAAAATCTATAGCTGAGGGCACTGCTTCAAAGTATGGCATTGAACTCCTAGGTTATGCTACTTCTATGTACAACTGCCACAGTTATGCTTGGTACTACTCATCAACCTCGAATTTATCATGGGTTAGTGATATATCTCCCTATACAAGTGACAGCCATTGTACAGTTTTAAGTGCGCCAAGTGTTGGCTCGATTGCTGTGTATCTAAACAGTAGCAACCAATGTGTACATTCTGCAATTGTCACGAGTGTCGATGGCAACAATGTCATGTGCAAGTCTAAATGGGGTTCAAATGGTCTTTTTGAACATCATATTTCGAATGTTCCTTCCGGTTATCAGTACAGTAGCACTTATGTAAAATGTGTATTTTTCAGCTATTCAAGATATCACACCTGTTCTGTTACCATTGATAATTTATCAACTCATACACGAGTGTGTAGTGTTTGTGGATGGACTTCTACTGAAGCTCATGTTGAGAATGTTAGGACAGGAAAATGCATGACTTGTGGTTTAGCTGGCCCGTTTACTGCTTGCCTTGAATCCACCCCCCAATTGCCGGAGGACGAATGCTCACAGATTAACGAATAAGTATGATTTAGTGGAGTACCCCACGCTGGAGTGGTTGCTGTCCTTTGATGTGGCGGCCTATACACCCGGTGAGGTTTCCGCTTAAAGAATCAAGTCCCCCGCCCGTACCATTCCGGTACCCGGCGGGGGTGTTTTTATTTCTTTTTGTCCTTCAAGGAAAATTTGGATTCTGTACCCTTGATGAGGCGTCCGATGTTCTTCCAGTGGCGCAGGATCATGAAGAGTACGCAAAGGGAGAACAGGAGGGGGGGAAGAAAGTTCTTCGTGGGCAGGAGCCACAGCACCACGGCACCGCAGGCCATGCCGCACATGGTGGCCAGGGACATGTACTTGACCGTGAACAGCAGAAGCAACATGACGGCGGTACCGCACAGCCCCACCCGCCAGTCCAGGAACCAGGAGGCGGTCAGACAGACCATGAAGCCCTTGCCTCCCTTGAAGCGGTACCACACCGGGAAGGCGTTGCCCAGCATGGCGAAGCAGGCGGACAGAGACACGCCCAGTAGCCTGTCCCCGGCGAAGTGCAAGAACAGGAAGCCAAAGAGAGTGAACAGTACGGCACTCTTGGCAATATCCAGGAAGAAGACCCACCAGGCATACTTGGAACCGAAGCTACGCTTGAAATTGGTAAAGCCGGGGTTCCCACTGCCGCAGGTGCGGATGTCGGTGTGATAAATGGCTTTGGAAAGGATGATGGAAGGGTTCAACCCGGCCAGCAGGTAGCTGACCAGTGCTGTACCCGCACAGAGTGCGACCATCACTCCGGTGGAGGGTGGATTCATAGGGCTCCTTTCTCACGGAGGGGGCTGTTGTCTGAGGCCCTCACTCCAGGATCAACATATAGTCATAGATCTTCTGACCGCCATCGATCATGTAGACCTCGGTCAGCGGGTGACGCTCCACAATGTAGTCACGGAGGGCACGGGCTTCCTCCTCGGGGGCTTCCACCCCGCAGATCAGGATGCAAACCTCCCGATCCTGAAAATCCAGCGCATCCACAAGACCCCGGGCGGCCTCGGAGCGGGTGTGGCCGGAGGACAGGATCTTCTTGCCGACAAAGCCAATGCTGTCCCCGGGGTGTATCTGGATGCCGTCCATGTCTGCATCCCGGACGCAGGCGGACACGGAGGCGGTGATGACGGAGGACATCACCTGGGTCAGATCCTCCACGATCTGATCGGTGTCCCCGGAGGTGGTGTCCAGCATGGAGAGGGCGGCGTACCCCTCGCCCACAGTATGGCTGTCCAGCACCCGGACATCGGCGTCTGTGTACAGGCTGGCAGCCTGCCGGGCGGCCAGGATCACATTGCTGTTGTTGGGCAGAACCAACACGGTGTCGGCGTTGACAGCCCGAAAGGCCTCCAGAAATGCCTCGGTGGAGGGGTTCATGCTCTGTCCGCCGTCCACGATGCGGTCGGCACCCATGCTCCGGAAGGTCTCCTTGATCCCCTCGCCGGAGGCGACTGCCACCACACCGAAGGGCTTGCGGGGGGAGACCTCCGGCTCACGATTCCCGGTCACGGTCTCCGCCACCACATTGTTGTGCTGGAGGGACATATTTTCAATTTTGACGGTCAGGAATTCCCCGAACTGCTGGCAGAAGGCCAGCACCTTGTCTGGGGTCATGGTATGCACATGGAGCTTGACCACGCTGTCGGTCTTGAAGGCCACCACCGAATTGCCGATCTCCGACAGAAAGGCGGTGATGACACCGACATCAAAGGCCTCCGGGTCGCACTTGGCCCGCTGGAGGCGGAGAAGCAGCTCGGTGCAGTAGCCGAATTCCAGCACGCTGTCCACGCCGAAGGCGTCCAGATCCAGCTTCCCGTGAGGCTCTGTGGGGTTGCCGACACCGTAGGACTCCAGATCGGACACCTGACCGCCCCGCAGGACAGCGGCCATGCCTTCAATAATATGGATGAGTCCGGCTCCGCCGGAATCCACCACGCCGGCCTCTTTCAGCACCGGCAGAAGATCCGGGGTGCGGGCCAGGGAGCGATGGGCCTCCGCCAGGAACAGCTCCAGAAATGCCAGCGGCGTGTCGGCTTTTCCGTCCAGGGCGGCCTGGGTAGCCTCCCGGATGACGGTCAGCACGGTACCCTCGGCAGGGGTGACAACGGCGGCGTAGGCGTGGCGTACACCCTCGGCAAAGGCCTCGCCCAGGGCGGCGGCGTCTGCCTGCTCCCGACCTTCCAGCCCCTTGGCAATGCCGTCGAAGAACTGGGACAGGATGACCCCGGAATTGCCCCGGGCACCCAGCAACATCCCGCCGGCCACCCGGTGGGCCATCTCGCAGAGGGAGTGACACTCATCCCCGGTAGCACCGGCACCGCTCTCCACAGTCAGTAGCATATTGTCTCCGGTGTCTCCGTCCGGGATGGGGAATACATTCAGGTCGTTGACCTGTTGCCGGTGGCTTTGCAGGACGGCAGCCCCCGCCTGCACCATGCGGGCGAACAGGATGCCGTCTATACAGACAACGACGGAATCCCGGTCGGTAGCCCCGCCCCCGGACATGGGCTCAGACAAAGAAACAGGTGTACTCATCGGACTCACCCGCGGAAGGTGACTTCCTTACCCATTGCCCAGATACCCACCGCATCCGGGCCGATGGATGCACCGATGATGGGACCTATGTAGGTGACGACCACATCCTTGCAGGGGATCTCCTGCTTGACCAGCGAGACCAGAACATCCACCTCGGCCTGGGAGCAGTCGGCATGGGCCACATAGACGGTCTGCTCCTCCGGGTTGAGGATCGCTTCCTTCAGGAGGGCCACGATCTCCCGGAAGGAGGCCTGCCGTCCCTTGGCTTTCTTGATGGGAACCTGGGTGCCGTCAGCATCGGCGATCAGGATGGGCTTGATACCCATCAGGTTGCCGAAGAAGGCGGCAGAAGCCTTGACCCGGCCGCACCGGCGCAGGGCATCCAGGGAGTGAACGGTGACGAACTCATTGACATTCTTGCGGATGGCCAGGATCCGGTCATTGACTTCCTGAGCGGACAGCCCCTCCTTGACCAACATAGCGGCCTGGATGGCCAGAAGTCCCTCACCCAGGCTGGCGTTCATGGAGTCAACGCAGAAAATGGAGGCATCGGGGTACTTCTTCAAAAGATCCCGGGATACCACCTGGGCGGTGTTGACCGACCCGGACTGTTTGACGGCGCAGGCAATGTACACGATGTCGTACCCTTCCTCCAGGTACTTGGTGAAGACCGTGATGAATTCCTCCACAGGAACCTGGGTGGTGAGAATGCGGTTTCCGGCCCGCATGATCTCGTAGAATTCATGGAATTCTTCCGGCGTCCGGGTCAAAAGGGCGGGGGTGGATTCCCCGTTGTACACGGTACACATTCTGGCGTAATCAATATCGTACTTCGCCATCAGCTCTCCGTTGAGGTCGGAGCAGGAATCTGTGATGATCTTGACTTTTCTCATGAGCAGCCTCCTTATGCGTTGCCAATCTGTGCTTGGCAGACGGATTCATTTTCAACGACAGTATACAACCCGAATCTAAACTGAAACGAAACCGTATGGGAGAAATCTGCGCAAAAAAGCCGGTACTGGCGTGTACCGGCTTGTAAGCGGGAAAAGGGGCAGCTCAATGCTGTCCGGACATGGTCTCATAGGACAACCGGGCCGCCTCCTCGGATATATTGCAGGCGAGGGCATATACCGGCACCGCACCGGCGAGGCGTACCAGACTGTCCATTACGGCCGATGCTCCCTCGGCTGTCTCTGTGCGGTAGGCTTCGGCAATCAGGTGGGGGATCGCCTCCGGGAAGGACAGGCGGCGGATGCTGTTCTTCTCCCCACGGTCAAGGAGGCAGATCCCGGCCAGGGGGGCGGAGGCCGCCACATGCCAGCGTTCCTTGCCGCTCCAGGGGGTGCCATAGGCCGTGGTTCGCCCATCCTCCTCCACCCGCAAAAGGGGCTTGTCGCCGTTGAGGATCCTGGCCCGCTGGCGACCCAGGAGCTGTAACCACAGGGTGGCGTGGGTGGATTTTCCGGTACCGGACGGGGCAACAAAGGCATAGGCCCGGCCATCCGCCTCCACGGTGCAGGCGTGGAGCATGAGGATGCCCCGGGTCGCCACGGCTTGGCAGAACAGGCGGAAAACGGCGGTGCTCTCCAGCATGAAATCCGGAAAACATTCCTCTGCCCGACTGCGCTCCAGGGCGATGTTCTCCGGGGTGACGGTCAGAGTCAGCTCCGGAGGCTGGTCGGTCAGGTAGTCACGGCAGAAGCGGGGGAAGTAATCGTAGGTGTGGCGAACCAGGACAGGCACATCCGCAAAGCAACAGCGGGTCTCATAAGGGTAGGTCTCTTGCATGCTGTGAGGCTCCTTTTCATAATGGTTGACGGTGAGGCAGAATCACTGTGAAGGTGGTCACACCATTCTTACAGTCCACGGATACCTGCCCGCAGTGCAGTTCCACCACCCGGCGGACAATGGCCAAGCCGATGCCGTTGCCCTGACTGGAGTGGGAGGTATCACCCTGGTAGAATTTCTGGAAGACCTTTTCCCGGGACTCCGGTGGGATCTCCGGGCCGGTGTTGCTGATCTCCACCACCCGGCGACCGTCACTCATACCGGTGCGGACAGTCACGCAGATCCGGCCTCCTTCCGGGGCGAATTTTATCGCATTGTCCAATAGGTTGATCCACACCTGCTTGAGCAACTCCTCATTGGCAGTTACCGTGATCTCGTCGAAATCCAAGGTCAGGTCGATATTCCTCTTTTCCATTTTCCCGTTGAGGAGCAGAACGCAGGTACGGATCTGTTCGGACAGGTTGAAGCAGGACACATCGGTCAGGATGGTCTGGCTCTCCACCTTGTTCAGGTTCAGCACATTGGTAGCCATGTTGGACAGCCGCAGGGACTCCTCTTCGATGATGTCCAGATACTCTTCCCGTTGTTCCTCCGTCAGATTTCCCCGCTTGAGCAGCTTGGTAAACCCGGCGATGGAGGCGATGGGGGCTTTGAACTCATGGGAGAAGTTGTTGATAAAATCCGACCGGAGCACCTCCGTCCGCTCCAGCTCGGCAGCCATGGTATTGAAGCTGTCGGTCAGCTCTTTGACGGTGGGGTGAGAATTGAAGGGCTTCCCGAAGTAGATGCGTGCCTTGAAATCCCCGGAGGCAAGTCGGTTCAAGGCGTTGATAAGCCGGTTGACCGGCTTCAGCGGGATGCGGCTGATCAGGAAGGTGGCACCGATACCTACCGTCAGACAGGCGGAGGCCACCAGTATGACGATCAGGGTACCGTCTGAGAAGGCTTCCTCCTGGCTGTTGATCACGCCCGTCCTGATGAGGATGAAGGTAATGGTGGTGACGACCAGAATGGTCGCCAGGATGATGAGCACCACAATGCCGGTGAAGAGCAGGGTCAAGGCCCACCGGTGGCTTTTCTGCGGTCGCAGGGTGATTCTGGGCAGGGAAAGGGAGGGCATCTTCTTCCCTGTATGTTCCACTTTCTTTTCTTTCATACTTTTTTTATGGCCTTATAGCCCAGATTGCGCACCGACACGATTTCAAACTCCTCCCAGCCCTCGAACCGCCGACGCAACCGCCCGATGTGGACAGTGACTGTTTCCCAGCCGGTGTCGCTGTCTGAGCCCCATATCTCATCCATCAATTGAATGCGGGTGAAGATGCGGCCCGGGTAGGAGAGCAGCTTGAAAAGCAAAAGGAACTCCTTTTGGGGAAGCTCCTGCACCTCACCGTGGCCGGTGACGGTCATGGAGTCATAGTCCAGCACCACCTGCCCGATCTCGATCCGCCGGTCGCTGGCGATCTTGGCCCGGCGCAACAGGGCCCTGACATGGAGGAGCAGCTCCTCCCCGTCCACCGGCTTGGTCATGTAGTCGTCTGTGCCGACCATGAAGGCCTGCTTCCGGTCGGCAGGAAGCTGCTTGGCGGAGACCATCAGGATGGGCAGATCGCTTTTGCCTTCCCGCAGGGCACGGGTAAATTCCATCCCGTCCATGCCGGGCATCATAATGTCCAGAATGGCCAGATCAATGTGAACCCCATCCATGATGTTCAGGGCTTCCAGTCCGTTTCCGGCTGTGGACACGGTGTAATGCTCCCCCTCCAGCAATGCCTGCATGTACCGACGGGCGTTCCTGTCATCGTCAATGACCAGAATATGGAACATAGCCCCTCCTCCTTCGTTCAGCAACCGCTGTTATTGCTTTCACTTTGCTGTTTGTCTGTACCGTCACTCTCACTTTCACTGTCACTTTCACTGTAACTGTCAGCGCAACTGTTTTCCTCCTGCTTCTCCATGTTGGCTTCCAACCGCTGAGCCTCCTTGTCCCGATGCCACAGCAGGGAGAAGTGAGCCTCCGTGCCCGCCCTGATCCGCCGCAGGTTTTCCATATGCTTATAGAGGATCGCAGGGACAGCTATGGCCAGGATCAGCGCACCGATCACCTGGCCGGTCATGAACCCGTGCAGGATTGGGAAGATCACCGAGGCGGTGATGGCGGTGAAGCAGATGTAATCTGTGATGAATATCAGAAGGATCTCCAGGAGCAACATGATCAGAAAGACCCGAATGTCAAAGGAAAGGATCACCCCACCCAGGGCGGCCAGCCCTTTTCCGCCGCGGAAGCCCATGAAGACCGGGAAAATATGCCCAAGGATGCTGGCTACCCCGGCGATCTCTCCGGCATACACCAGCTCCGGGAACAGGAGCATGGCCAGGCGGACAGACAGCACACCCTTGGCAATATCCAGAATGGCGGAGATAATACCTACGGTTTTGCCCATCACGATGACGGCGTTGGAGGCTCCCGCATTGCCGGAGCCTGTCTTCCGTATATCAAAGCCCCGGATCCGGGCAAACAGGTAGGCAGGATTGATGCACCCGATGAGGTATCCCATCAGGATACAGAGGATGACGGACAACCAGACAGGCATGATGTATTTTCCTTTCTACAGAACTGTAAATGGTGAATCTATACATATTCTACACCATTTTTGTCGGATTGTCAAGAGAAAGTGCGAATGTTGGCAGAACGGTCATGCAGGCGGAGCACAATATTTGCTACAGTTCAGGTGGGGGTACGGGATGCGGTGGGGAACTTCTTGAAAGAAGTTCCCCACACCCCTCAAGAACTTTCAAAACAGGTATTGTGTATGATTCGAAGCGTTATTCTGTCATATATTTGTTGTCGTTTTTCCAAAGGAGCCAGCGTTGCTGATGCCCAAAACAGCAGAAACGCCTTCGCGGGGCCCCTCGCCCCGTTCTACGGCGGAAAAGGGAGCGCACGGCGGGGGTAGGTGAACTGTAACCAATATTTGCTACAGTTCAACACAATTGTTTTGAAAGTTCTTGAAGGGTCGTTTCTCCCGTACCCCTTTTCGTAAAAGCAAAACAGACCGCCGCACGGGGTGCGCCGATCCGTTCTGCTGTGCGGTCATTTCTTTTGCTGCTTGCACCAGATCTCCATGACCAGCCCATGGGGCAGGAGCTTGGTCAGCAGTACCTGCGCACGGATATCAAAGCCGCAGACAGACACATCCTTGCCCCGTTTCATATCCTTCAGAGCCTTGTCAATGACCTCTTTGGGGTCAAAGAACCGATTGTAGTATTTGATGGTGTCGTCCAGAACAGCGTGGTCGAAGAACTCGGTTCTGACCCATCCGGGGCAGACAGCCATCACCCGGATGTCCCGCTTCTGCTTTTTCAACTCCACATTCAAGGCCCGGGAGAAGGACAGCACGAAGGCCTTGGTGGCCCCGTACACATTGATGTAGGGCACCGGCTGGAAGGAGGACAGGGAGTCAAGCTGGTAGATACAACTGCCAGGCTCCATGTAGGGCAGGGTGTGGTAGGTCATAGCCACCAGCGCCTTGTCGTTCAGGTCGATCATGCGGAGCTGGTCGTCCAGGGGCAGGGCGGTGAAGGCACCGAATCGTCCGAACCCGCTGGCGTTGACCAGCACCTGTACCGAAGGCTTTTCGGCAGCCAACAGTTCCCGGTAGGTATCCAGACTGGACGCAAGACCCAGATCCAGAGGCAGAGCCCGCACCGTGGCCCGCACCTGTTCCTGCAACGCCTCCAGCCGATCCTTCCGTCTGGCGATCAGCCACAGCTCGTCGAAGGACTGCGCCCTGTCCAGAGCCAGCACGAACTCCCGACCCATGCCGGAGGAGGCACCGGTGATGACGGCGATCCGCTTGCCACCCGGGGCTGTGTCTCGGGTGGTCTTTCCTGCGGGGACTGTATTCTGATCTGCATCCATAGGGCGGCCTCCTTACTTCTTGGGTTTCTTGGCCTTGTAGGGCTTGTTCAGCTTGGCTTTCTTGACACCCTTGGCCTTCTTCAGAACGATCAGTCCGGTCTTGGGCTTGTAGCCCTCTTTCTTCAGGGCCTTGAAGCGCTTCTTTTTATAATTCCGGCGAGCCTTGGCGAATTTCCCGATGATCTCCGTGTATATCTCCAGACCTGTTTTCTTGGGCGGGACAGCAGGCTTGCCTGTCTTGACACCCAGCACGGCATCCACGGCGGCGGTGGCGGCGGCATTGGCGGCCTTTTTGGACACAGGCGCGGGACTCTTTTTGATGGCCTTCCGGTACCGTTTGTCCTTCATGACCTCCCGGACCATGCGCTTGAGTACCTTTTTCTTCTCCTTTTTGGGCATACCGTCCAGAGATGCGATTTGCGCATTGTGCTCACTCATGACTGCTTTTCAACCTCTCTTTCCTTCAGGGAACTGCATGGCTTACAGCTCCCGGATGTCTTCAAACAGGCCGGACGCACGGAGGGCGTCCTGACCGCCCACGGTAGCGTTGACTCCGGCCTCCCGGCTGTTCAGCGTCCGCACCGTGGCGGCGAAGGCGGCAAAGTCCTCACCGGTGGTGTGCAGAATGGCTTCCATGTCGGCGGTCACATCGGCGGCATTCCGGCCATTCTCCCAGCGGGACAGGGCGGCTTCGCCCTTGTCCATGGGACTCTGGGGGGCGAAGTAGGGGGCCAGACTGCTGACAATGAGACTGCCCAGCTCCTCCTCCCCGGGGATATTGGCATCCAGCCAGTCAGGCAGGTTGTCATATACGGCGTAGGTGTCGGCCACCCGGGGATCCCGGTAGGAGGCCAGCGCCAGAAGACCGTAGGGCATGACCTGGGCGAAGGCTCCGTAGGCACCGCCCTTGGCTCGGATCTCGTCCCAGAAGTATCGGGTGCCAAGGTAAGCACAGACCACCCGCATCTTCGGGGAGTAGGCGGCATCGGCTTCCGCCAGACTGTACACCCGGGCGCAGTAGTTGACCTCGCCGGGGATGCTCACGCCCTTGGCGGCCTTGCCGGCCAGTGTGCGGACAGCGGGTGCCATCTGTGTACCATCCCCCAGGAACAGCCCGGCCAGGGCACCCTGCCAGGCGGCATAGGCGGCCTCGCTTCCGATGAGGAAGGCCACCGGCCTGACCGTGCGGAACAGCACGCTGCGGACACGCTCCAGTCCGGCGATCAGGGTATCTGCCTCCCCGTCGAAACGGTCGGCCAGGGCGGTCATGCGGCGGTAGGCGGACACGCCCTTCACCTGATCCCGGATCACGCCGCAGGCGGACAGGGAAGCCTCGGCGATACCCTCGGCGGTGGCGTGTCCCCCGCCGATCAGGCGGCTCTTGAGTCCGGCGGTGTTGGAGAAGAGACGGCGCAGGATGGTGCGGTCAAAGACAGGGGCGGCTATGTAATCGCCCAGCAGAGCCACCGCTTCTGCCAGCCGCTCCTCCGGCGCATTGACGGTCAGGCGCAGGTAGGAGGCGGTACTGTCAGCACTCAGCCCTCTGACACCCACATCAATGGAGGCATACAGTACGGCGTGCAGAGCTACCCGACGGCCGGTCAGAGTCGGCACATCCTGCCCATCGACAGGCAGGTCAAACAGGGCATCCTTCAGGCAACGGACATAGAACAGATCCCCGGTGTCCAGCCCGGACAGGTCAAAGAGCAGGGAAGCGGCGGCAATGCCGTTGGTGTCAGCCGGGAAGTACAGGGAGAGAAGCTCCTTGCCGTTTACCGTTATGGTATGCGTCTCCACATCCTTATATTCAGCATGGGGATCAATATCGGCGGGGGTCAGATGAGGAATGGAGGCTTCGGCTTCGGGGGAGTCGGGGGATGTCAGGTACTCTTGGAAGGCCGCCATGTGAGCCTCCAGTGCCTCGTAGGCACCGGGGGTGGCGTGGCGTTTGTCCGATTCCTTGGCCAGCCAGGCATCCATGCGTTCCCGCTTCTCCTGGGAGACGGTGCGGGAGGGGACGCATCGGGTCAGTGCCCAGTGGTCGCTGTGGAGAATGTACCGCCGGATCAGCTTGTCAAAATACTGCGGATCCTGGGAGAAGGCCTGGCGGAGGGCGGCCAGGTCATCCGGCGTGGCGGCCTCGCCCCGCTGGACATGGGTGCGGAACAGGAATTCCATGATGCGGAAGCCGCTATCCACGGAGAGGGCCGCCCGGCGGCAGTCGGTCTCGTGGTTATCCAGAAGGTCGGAGAGGCGGGCGGTATCCAGACCCTTGTCTACCAGGTCTGTCAGGGTGTCCGTCACCACCTGGCGGAAGGCTTCTGCCTGCTCCGGCTGGGTCTTGCTCAAGGTCAGGTATACGAAGGGCTGGCGGACGGAGCTCTCGCAGGCCATGGAGAAGTCCTGACCGATACCGGCATCCAACACCGCCTTGGACAGGGGAGACTCGGTGGTCTCTGCCAGGTAGCGGGAGAGGATGGAGAAGGCCAGTGCTTCCTCCGTCCGGGCACCGTCGCCCAGCACGCAGGCCAGCATCAGGTGGGTGTTGTCCGCCGTATCCTCGTTGTCCCCGACCTGGTAGTAGGCTATGCCGTCGGGGCTGACCACCGGGGATTGCAGAGGAGCCGGTTCCGGGCGGGGGTATCTGGGCGGCTCGTGGGCGGAGAGGACATCATTGATCTGAGCCAGCTCCCGGTCAAGACCCAGTCTGCCGGACAGGTAGAAGATGGCGTTATCCACACCGTAGAAGCGCCGGTATGTCTCCTGGAACTGCTCGTAGGTCAGCGTAGGGATGGCGGCAGGGTCTCCGCCGGAATTGAAGCGGATGAACAGATCCGGGTACAGCTGCTTGAGAATCTGCAAGTACATGATCTCATAGGGCTGGTTGTCGTGCCCCTGCATTTCGTTGAACACCACGCCGGAACAACGCAGGCCGCCCTGGCCGTCCGGCTCCAGGTGCCAGGCTTCCTTCTCAAAGATCCGCCGGTCGGAGAGGAGCAGAGGGTGGAACACGGCATCCAGGTAGACCGTCATCATGTTCATGAAGTCCTGCTCATTGGTGGAAATGAAGTAGTACAGCGTCTTGTCCTCATAGGTCATGGCGTTCAGATCCACGGCCATGGAGGTCTTCATCAGGTTGACGAAAGGCTCCTTGAGGCGGTAGGACTCCGACCCATCCAGCGTGGAGTGCTCAATGATGTGGAATACGCCGGTGTCATTCTCCGGCAGGGTACGGAAGCCCACGCTGAACACCATCTGTCCGTCGTCCCGGTCTGAGTAGTACAGGGTGGCACCGGTGGCCTCGTGGGTCAGCTTCCAATAGTTGGCGTTCATGGTGGGTATCTCGTGTACTCCCTCCACCCGGAAGCCTTGAATCTTTTCTCCGATTTTCCATGCAGGCATGGTCAGTCCTCCTTCTGCGTTTCAAAATTACCGTATCTGTGCGTCAATGACTGGATTTTACCACAATTATACCACATTCCGCGGTATATTGCAAGGGATTCCGGACATAATAATTGCAGGTTTTCCCGGAGAGATCACCGTTCGGCCAAGCGGCCTATGAACAAATCGCTTAACCGTATGCTTCATATGTGCAATACCTGGCATAACGGGCGGATATGGAATCTGCTCAAACTGTGTTCGTCTCCGTATACGGATGTCGCCCCTACTACACTGTAACGATTAAAACTTAACATTTATATTTGAGGTTGTTCCAAGCATCCTTGTAGGGCGGGGGCTTGCTCCCGCCGGAGAAGACCCCGATAAAACCTCCCTTGTGTAAAGAGCGTTACATCAGCGAAGCATGACGGAGTATCGGGAAATAAAGTTTCATTGGTTGCACCGTACTACAATATATGTGTCATGTATTTCCCGGGGCATCAGCGAAAGCACATGTACATCCGGACGGTCAAAGGAGGAAAGGGTATCCATATGCAACAGACAGACAGTAAGCCCCTCCGCAGTGAGGCGGGGAGCATCATCCGGCCGGGCACCGAGATCATCGGGGCGGCCTCCGTGGTGGGCGGCCGGGAGCATGAAGGCCCCCTGGGGGACAGATTTGACTTTTACAATCCGAAGGATCGCTTCGGGGAGGACACCTGGGAGAAGGCGGAGTCGGAAATGCAACGGATGGCACTGTCCGCCGCCATGCACAAGGCCGGTGTCCGGGAGGAGGAGGTGGACCTGCTCTTTGCCGGGGATCTGCTCAACCAGTGCGTTGGCTCGTCCTACGGTCTGGAAGCCTACAAGATCCCCTACCTTGGTCTGTACGGAGCCTGCTCCACCTCGGCGGAGGGACTGCTGTTGGCATCAGCCATGGTGGGGGCGGGGTATGCCTCCTGTGCGGCGGCGGTGACATCCTCCCACAATGCGGCGGCGGAGCGGCAGTTCCGCACCCCGCTGGAGTACGGCGGCCAGCGTCCCCAGAGCGGCCAGTGGACGGTCACGGGAGCCGGGGCCTTCATCATCACCCCGGCCTGCTCCAAGGGTGGCTGTCCCATCTATGCCCCCGGTGTCAAGCCGCTGGCTCGGGTCAGTGCCGCCCTGCCGGGGCTTGTCCTTGACCGGGGTGTGACCGACCCCAACAACATGGGGGCGGCCATGGCTCCGGCGGCGGAGAGCACGCTGTGTCGGTTCTTTGCGGCCAGCGGCACCGGCCCGGATAACTATGACTTGATCGTTACCGGAGACCTGGGCTGGGAGGGAAGCCGGATCCTCTGCGACCTGATGGACACCCACGGCTATGACATCCGGAAGAAACACAACGACTGCGGCATGATGATCTATACAAAGAACACCCAGGACACCCACAGCGGTGGCTCCGGGTGCGGGTGCGGGGCTACCGTGCTGGCTTCTTACCTGTTGCCCAAGCTGGCGGCAGGGGAGATACACCGCCTGCTGTTCATGGCCACCGGAGCCCTGATGAGCCCGGACAGCGTCAAGCAGGGGCTGTCCATTCCCGGCGTGGCACACCTTCTGTGCCTGGAGGCACCGGGTGCGCAGGTGTGAGCAGTATAACCAGCTCAGAAAAATTTTGGCCCTGGTATTTTTCTATCGTTGGAAAGGAATGATCAAATATGGAGTGGCTGAAATATGTGTGGTCCTTTTTGGTGGGCGGGGCACTATGCGTCGTTGCCCAAATCCTGATAGACAAAACCAAGCTGACCCCCGCCCGGATCCTGGTCGGGTATGTGACGGCGGGGGTGATCCTGGGGGCCATCGGCGTGTACCAGCCCCTGGTGGACTTCGCCGGGGCAGGGGCGGCCACGCCGCTGACCGGATTCGGCAACCTGATCGCCAAGGGCATCCGGAAGGCGGTGGATGAGCGGGGTCTGCTGGGTGTCCTGACCGGCGGCCTGACAGCGGCGGCAGGCGGGACAGCGGCGGCGCTGGTCTTCGGCTACCTGGCGGCACTGATCTGGCGGGGGAAGCCCAAGGGGTAAGGGAACCACTGATTGATTCGGCGGCGCATCTTCGGCACATCTTTTCCCGTCTGCTTCTTGCCGAAAAAAGCGTTTTTCGCAATCGCAGACTAAAAAAATCTGTACAGAATCTGCACCACCTCATTCAATCAGTGTTTCCCTAAGCTATGAGTACCTTCTGGGGGAGGATACCTTGATGCCAAAGCCCTCCCGGAGCTTGTCGATGGCGGCCTTCTCAATGCGGCTGACATAGGAGCGGGAGATGCCAAGCAGGGCGGCGATCTCCCGCTGTGTCATGGCGGGGGTGTCGCCAAGGCCAAAGCGCAGGAGAATGACCTGCTGTTCCCGGGGATCCAGACGGCTGTGGATCATGTGCATAGCCCGCTCCGCCTCCACCTTGCGGAAAATCTCCTCGGTGATGCACTCCTCCGAGCTGATGACATCCATGTATGTCAGGGGGTTGCCGTCCCTGTCCACATCTATCGTGTCGTTCAGGGACACCTCGCCGCAGGTCTTTTTCTGTGCCCGGAAGTACATAAGGATCTCGTTCTGAATACATTTGGCCCCGTAGGTGGCAAAACGGGTGCCAGCCTCCGGCTTGAAGGTGTCCACCGCCTTGCACAGACCGATGGTGCCGATGGATACCAGATCCTCCTGATTCCGGCTGGAGGCATAGTATTTGCGGACGATATGGGACACAAGCCGCAGGTTGTGGAGGATGAGCTTCTGCCGGGCCTCCTCGCGGACGGCGGGATCCGGGTGGTTCCGGGACAGGCGGAAGGCCTGCTCTTCCTCCGCACTGTCCAGGGGCGGGGGAAAATTCTGAGCCGTACCTACGCCCAGGATCAGGTGAAACAGACGGGTGATAGGGGAAAGAAGCAATCCGAACATGATATTCCCACTCCTTTCTGATGTGACTGACAGGGCAAAAACAGCCCCATCTCAGTATATGCAGGCCGGGCTTGTTCGTTTCGGAAATTTCTCTTGCAATTCTCCTGGTTCTGTGCTATACTATAGCCATACTGATTGTATCGGCGAAGGAGATGCGGTATGAAGCCTTTTGTAGAGATCCGGATGCTGGGGGAGGCCAGGAAGGCCGCCCGTCCGGCTCACCGCCTGATCATAGAGCTTTTGATCTTCCTCTTGCTCATGCTGGTGGCATCCATGGTGGAGAGCGTGGTCATTGCCCCCTGTGAGGTGGGCATCATCCTCTCGGATGAATCCTTCCTGGAGGCAGTCGGGAGCGGAAACCTTCTGTCTCTGCCGGATGTCGTGTCGGATCTGCTGAGCCGTCTGCCGGACTGGTTCATGCTGGTGCAACTGTTCGCCACCGCCGGGATGATCGCCACGGTGCTGGTCTACTGCCTGAAAATAGAAAAGCGGAACATGGCTTCCCTGGGCCTCCACCGCCGGGGGGCGGTGGGGGAGTACTTAGTCGGCCTTGCCCTGGGGCTTGTCCTGTTCGCCGGGGCGGTGGGCATTTGCTGCCTGACCGGTCAGATGACCCTGACCCTCCGAAGCCAGCCGCCGGTGGGTATGATCCTGTGCTTCTTTGTGGCCTACCTGGTGCAGGGCCTCAGTGAGGAACTGCTCTGCCGGGGGTATCTGATGGTATCCCTGAGCCGTGGCTACCCCCTGTGGGCCTGCGTTCTGACCAATGCCCTGCTGTTCGCCGTCCTCCACCTGGGCAACCCCGGCATGACCGTGCTGGCCTTCATCAACCTGACGCTTTTCGGGGTGCTGGCATCGTTGTACACCCTGCGCCGGGGCAGTCTGTGGGGCATTGCCGCCCTGCATTCCGCCTGGAACTTTGCCCAGGGGAACCTGTTTGGCCTGTCCGTCAGCGGAACCGCCGCCACACCCTCCCTCTTTGCCGCCTCCACAACCTCCGGGCGGGTGGCCAACCTGATCCATGGCGGCAATTTTGGGCCGGAGGGCGGACTGGCGGTGACGCTGATACTGGCGGCGGCACTCCTTCTTATCCTGTGGGTGCCGACCAAGAAGTCGGAGGCGGTGGCTGTCTTGTAATTCCACAGCACTACCCGCTTTTTGTAGCAAAGCACCAAGAGCGATCCGGAGCCCAAAGGGAATCATCCGGTCAAAATGAAAGAATTCGGAAAGGCTTCACTCATGGAACTGTCTGTATTTTTCAAAAGTGTGATGGATCAGGACGCCGCATCTATCGTGCTGTGCGACCTGAACCATACCATTCTCTACATGAACCCTGCCGCCATCCGGAACTATGCAAAGCGGGGCGGGGAAACGCTCATCGGGCAGAGTCTTCTTGCCTGTCATAACCCTCACTCGCAGGAGCTGATCAAAAAGACTGTCGCTTGGTTTGAAGAAAGTCCCGATCACAACCGCATCTTTGAATTTCATCACGAAAAAGACAACCGTGATGTGTACACGGTTGCCCTGCGGGACAGTACCGGACGGTTGATCGGGTACTACGAGAAGCATGAGTACCGGAATCCCGAAACGGCACAGCCATTTGATTTCGGAAGCGTCTAAATGAGATGCGCCACCTTTGGGCAGTATGAATACACTTCTTCGGTTGATTTTTCCGCTTGAAGGTTAAGACAACTTGCCGAATGATATCTGTACTTTTTTCAAAAAGCTGATATAATTGAAGTACGATCGATCGGAAAAATGAAAAGGAGAACAGAACGAAAGATGAAAACCTTAGGTGAAAGAATAGCTGAGCTTCGTAAAGAAAGGAATATGACACAGGAGGGACTGGCAAGCACGATCGGCATTTCGGCACAGGCGATTTCTAAATGGGAAAATAATGTTACCATGCCGGATATCACACTTCTTCCTCTCATTGCGGATGTTTTCGAAGTCACGATAGATGAGCTGTTTTCGATCACATCAAAGCCGCACAAGCATCCCGTCAATATTGAAGAAATACCGTCGTTCGTCTATGATGAAACCATCATCAATATGTGGGGACGAGAATACGATGATTACGCTGAAAAGGTAAAGGAACAATTCAAAAAGAATCCTGAACTAAGTACAGGGTTTGTTTCGGAGGAAGCGGGTGCAGTTTATGGAGAGAAAGATTTGGCTTTGGTTTATCTCCCGAGCGCAGAGGAGTCTCTTAAACTTCTGGATGACGAAAAAGCGGCAAAATTCCTACAGGTACTTTCAGATAGGAATGTAAGAATGCTACTCAAATATCAGCTCCAGCAATGTGCGCATGCATTTACTGCCGCATCAGCATCAACCCAAACAGGAATATCGGAAACGGATGCAAAGGAAGCACTGGAGAAACTTACCGGTTACAACCTGACTTTTGCGCAGGATGTGGATGTGGGAGCGGGCGAAAAACTGCGCGTTTACCAAGTATTTGCCATATACAAAATGCCGCTTCTTGTTTATCCTCTACTCACGCTTGCAAAAAAGCTCTCGGATTTCAGAGACAGCTGGTATGGGTTCCGGGGATAGTACAGACAAAAATGAAAAGTGATCCATTCTCCCGGATGTGAACCCGGGAGATCAGGGTGAGTATCAGAGAAAAGTAGAGTAGCACTCTGTTTTTCTTCTGATGCTCACTTTTTGCAATATATGACGGAATCACGCTCTGAACAGCATCTGATAGATGTTTTGAGAACGCATTCAGTTACAGTACGGGTTTAACAATCGTTGGGGTTATGTTCCGTACAGGTTTAACAACTGTAGGGGCGACCGCCGTATACGGATGTGGTCGCTTTGTTCAATGCGGGCGAACACAGTTCGCCCCTACTACACTGTAACGATTAAAATTTTACATTTAAGAAAACGCTGATTGAATGAGGTGGTACAGATTCGGTGCGGATTTTTTCGTCTGCGATTGCGAAAAACTCAAGATGTACTGGATGTACATCGAATTTTTCGGCAAGAAGCAGGCGGGAAAAGATGTGCCGAAGATGGCCACCGAATAAATCAGCGGTTCCTTAAATTTGAGGTTGATCCAAGCATCCTTGTAGGGCGGGGGCTTGCTCCCGCCGGAGAAGACCCCGATAAAAACCTCCCTTGTGTAAAGGGCGTTACATCAGCGAAGCGTGACGGAGGGATTGTTCTTTCGGCGGGAGCAAGCCCCCGCCCTACGACAGATCATTTTGCCTTATCCTGATATCGGCTATCAGGAAATAAAGTTTAACTTGTTACGCCGTACTACCATTATTGGGGTAGGTTCCATATCCTCCCGAAATGCAAAGTATTACACATGAAGCATGAGGTCATGTGTTTTTTTTCATTGGCCTCCCAGCTGAGCTGTAACCGCATTCACATCCACACTCTGTGAAACTTTTCGCTTCTGCCTTGACAAGAGGCGAGAAAAAAGGTACAATATAGGCATACATCCCTGCCGGGCGACTGCCGGGCAGGGAGAATCATGGGGGGAGATCCCGAAAAAGAGAGGGTATGGGTATGGCGACGCAGATTTCTGACAAGATCACAGGGGTGTACACAAGGATCAAAGAGAATATTGGAAAGGTGATCGTCGGCAAGTCGGACACCATTGACATGCTCATCGTTTCCATGCTGTGCGGCGGCCATGTACTGCTGGAGGATGTGCCCGGCACAGGAAAGACCATGCTGATCAAGTCGCTGGCGGCCTCGGTCAGCTGTCAGTATAAGCGGATCCAGTTCACGCCGGATCTTCTGCCTTCCGACATCACCGGTGTCAACTTCTTCAACATGAAGAAGTCGGAATTTGAGTTCGTACCCGGCCCCATCTTCGCCAACATCGTGCTGGCGGATGAGATCAACCGGGCTACGCCCAAGACCCAGTCCGGGCTTCTGGAGTGCATGGAGGAGACCCAGGCCACCATTGACGGAAAGACCTTCAAGCTGGCTCAGCCCTTCATGGTCATCGCCACCCAGAACCCGGTGGAGAACATGGGCACCTTCCCCCTGCCGGAGGCCCAGCTGGACCGCTTCCTGATGAAGGGCAAGATGGAGTACCCCACCCACGGGGAAGGGGTGGACATCCTGGCCCGCTTTGACAGGGAGAGCCCCCTGGACACCCTCCAGCCGGTGGTCAGTGCCGAGGAGCTGACCGAGGCCATCCGGGAACTGCCCGGGGTGTACATCAGCCGGGAGCTGATGGGTTACATCACCTCCATCGTGGAGAAGACCCGCACCTACCCCAAGGTGCTCCTGGGCGTGTCCCCCCGTGGTGCACTGGCTCTGATGAAGGCCGCCAAGGGGTACGCCGCCATCGCCGGGCGGAGCTATGTCATTCCGGATGATGTGAAGCGGGCCGCCCACCCGGTGCTGGATCACCGGCTTACCCTGGAGAATGCCGCCCGCATCCGCAAGAACGCCGCCTATGAGGTCATTGAGGATGTGCTGGGCATGGTCACTGTACCCACCGAGACGGTATTCGAGGACAGATAACAGATGGGACAGGTAGGTATGGATGCGTGGAGCCACCCGGCCTCCCTTGCGGCGGAGCTGTCGGCGGAGGCAGTGGCCGATGGGATCCAGCGGGTGATCACCTCCGTCTGGTTCCGGGTGATCCTGATCCTGTTGGGTGTCCTGCTGGTGCTCTGGTTGCTCCTGCGGCTGTATGGGGCTATGCGGAGCCGGCGGCTGGGTCGGATCGTGTATGAGCGCACCTTCTCTCAGGAGGGCGTGTATGAGGGGGAGACGGTGGAGCTGATCGAGACCGTCCGCAATACTGGGTTCTTTCCCCTGCTGGGTGTGGATATCGAGTCCTACTTCTACAATGAGCTGGAACTGGAGGAGTACCAGGCGGATCCGGGAAGCACCATGCAGTACTGCATCAGCCGATTCAACCTGTGGCCGTACATGCAGATCCGCCGGCACCACCGCATCACAGCGAAAAAGAGGGGTCAGTACGGACTCCATGTAGCGACCATTTATAACAAAAAGAACCCCATCACCCTGGAGGCCCCGGCGGAGCTGTATGTCTACCCCCGGGCCATTCCCCTGAATCTGCCGGTGCTGGCGGTGGGACGGATGCAGGGAGAGTATGTCAGCAACCGCCCCCTGTTCACGGATCCCTTTTCGCTGGCCGGCATCCGGGACTATCGTTTCGGCGATCCGGTGTCCCAGATCAACTTCAAGGCCTCGGCCCGTGTGCCCATGACAGGCTTTTCCTCCTCGCCCCTGAAGGTGAACGCCCGGGACTTCTGCGCCTCCCGTCGCCTGATGGTGTACATGGATTTTCACCTGCCTATGGGCAGTAAGATAGACGGGAAGGAGTATGAGCAGCGGGCAGAGCGGGGCCTGTCCTTCTGTGCCGCCCTTTTGCGGGATGCGGTGTACGGCGGGTATCGGGTGGGCTTTGCCGCCAACTGCCGGAATATCACCGGAGAGATGTCCACTCGTTTTTCCTGCGATGGCTCCGAGGCTCACCTGACAGCCATGATGAAGGAAATGGCCCGGATGAACCCCACCGACGGGGCTTCCTTCGCTTCGCTCCTGGAGCATGACATCGCCGACTGTATGACGGACACCGAGATCATCATCGTAGCCTTTGACACCCACGAGGAGGTGCTGGACAGGATCAGCACCCTGGAGCAGTCCGGCAACTCGGTACAGCAGATCATTCTGGAGGAGGTGGAGGATGATGAGTGACAGAAGAACCACCGAGGCGGAGCGGAATGTTCGCTATACCCAGGCCTCCCAGCGGTTTGCCGCCGCCTCGGACTGGCGGGTATATCTGGAGTTGGCGGATGAGTTCCGGGCACTGGACACCTACAAGGATTCCGCCCAGAAGTATGTCCAGTGCGTCCGTGCCGCCTCCGCTCCGGCCTACCGGGAGATACAGGCCAGACTGACCGCCCCGGGGGAGAAGACAGCTACAGCCGGGGATTACCGGGAGGCGGCTCGTATCATGGGTCTGATCCAGGACTATCAGGATGCCCGGGAGCTGATGCGGGTGTATACCGTCAAGGCCAATGCCATGGTTTATGAGGAAGCCGTGGCACTGGTGTCCGATTCCCAGGCCACCTGTGAGGCGCTGGGCCGGGGGGTGGAGCTATTCAAAAGCATCCGTGGCTTCCGCAACACCCGGGAGCTTTATGAGCGGTACGAGAAGTATTACTTTGAAAAGATGTACGCCGCCGGACTGGCTTTGATGCAGAACGGCCATGTGTGGAGCGAGTTTGAGGAGGCCGCTGAGATTTTCGAGAAGATCTCCGCCTACTCCGATGCCGCCGACCAGGCCGCCGCCTGCCGCAAGAGGGCCAACCGCATGAAGCCCAAGAGGCAGGTAAAGGCGGAGTCCGGCGCAGGGAAGACAAAGGACAGTGCGAACGCCAAAACGGATACAGAGACAGAGCGAATCATAAATGCCAAAACGGCAAGGACAGAAAAATCCGCCCCGAAGCGGGCGGATCCAGCCGAGAAAATGAAGACCAAGCGGGTCAAAACACCCACCGATGAGACGGTCAGCGCCGTGGCGGAGGTGTGGCGCACACTGGATAAGCGTCGCCTGGTCTTCTGCCTCCTGTGGCTGGCTGTGCTGGTGGCCTGTGTGTACGGCTCCATCCGGGTGTCCCTGATCGCCAAAGCGGACGAGTACGGCTGGGTGGCTACCCACCTGCACACCCTGCAAACCGGATTTACCCTGGGTTCCCTGGTGTCCCTGATCCTGGGTGTCCGCTGTTTCCTGCACATGCTCACCGCCAGTATGCGCCGCAAGCTGGCCGGAGCCGCCCTCTCCCTGGTCAGGCGGCTGACCGCCCCGGTGGTCAAGGCCCTGAACAAACTGTTGCTTTCCATCGGCATAGACCTGAGTCGCCGCAATCGTCTGGGCGGGCGGGACGAAAAGTCATTCGTCTATGGAGATGAGGAGAAGGAGGGCAAGGCGGGGAAGAAGAGGCTGAAAAACGGAATGAAATGGGCGGAACAGCCGGACAACGCCGCCCGGGTGCGCTTCATTTTCATTGACTACATGATCCGTCGGATCCGGCAGGGCTACTTCATGCGCCGCACCATGACCCCCGCGGAGATCAGCCGGGATATGTCACTGGAGGGTGACGAGGAAGAGCTGTTCCGGGTGTACCAGATCGCCCGGTACGCCGGACGGGGGGACGCCAACCGGGAGATCTCGGATGCCACAGTCGGCAAGCTCCGGGCCATCAATCAACGCCGCACCGGATAAGCACAGGCGTTGCGTACGCCGGACACGGGCGAACCGTAGAAACCGTCATGGAAAGATACGCAAGCAAAAAAGCAGAAACGGAAAGATCACACGGATATGGAACAGGAAACAGTCACGGATACACAAACGCAAACCCACGAGCATTCGCATACCCACACACATACACACAAGCACAGGCACAGACGCAGGCGATGGCTCAAGCGGTGCCTGCGCGGGCTGGTCATTCTCGCCATCCTGTGTATGACGCTCCTTGCCATCGCCTTGACCGCCGCTTTCCTGGCCAAGGATGTATTCCTATGGCAGGGAATGTACACGGACAGCGATATGCTGGATGAGCAGACCAATGAGACCATCAAGACCCTGGCACTGGAGGCAGTGAAAGACAGATGCTCCTCGGTCTTCACGGTGGATCAGGACGCCATATATGACGAAGACTCCATCCTGCACATCGTACAGTACGGCGGGTATGTCTACTCCGAGCGGGCAGTGTTCATCATGGTGGATCCCCACTTCATGGATACGCTGGAGCCAGGGGAGAACGGCGAATACAGCCTGGCCGTCACTGTGGCACGGCCGGAGAAGAATACATACCGGCTCACCGTGCGCCCGGTGGACGGGACTTACAGGATCGTGTCCTTTCAGCTCAACGACTGACCGGACGCCCTGCCCGCAAATGATCACACCTGCCGGATGCAGGTACGGCTGTCGGAAAAGGAGCGGGTGACGGCGGCCAGGGCGGCTACAGTGTCCGAAGCCAGAAGGCCGTACTCACCGGTGCTCTCAGCGGCCCTGTCCCCGGCCATGGCGTGGAGCAGGACCCCGGCGGCGGCTACCTGACCGGCGGACAGATTCCGGCCCAGCCGATGGCGGTTCTGCACCAGCAGGGAACCAATGACCCCAGCCAGTACATCCCCACTGCCGCCCTTGGCCATGCCTGCATTCCCGGCGGCACAGATCCACACCTGACCGTCCGGGGAGGCGATGACGGTGTGGGCATCCTTGAGAACCACCACCACACCGTAAGACCTGGCAAAGGACAGTGCCGTGCCGGGCAGGTCAGCCAGTATCTCACCCACCGCCCGGCCGCACAGCCGGGCCATTTCTGCCGGATGGGGGGTGATGACCGCCTGCCGGTGCGGGTCGGCCAGCAGGGCGCAGGCCCACAGGTCGGGGTGCCTGGAAAGCAAAGTCAGAGCATCCGCATCCAGCACAAGGGGCAGGGGCACCTCACCGGGAGCCGGGGGCGTCCGGGAGAGCAGGGTGCGCAACACGGTACAAGACGCCTCGCCAGTGCCCAGCCCGCAACCGGCCACCAGACCGTCCGGATTGGCAACAGCGGTCAGAAGGGCGGCCGGGTCGGGTGCCTCCCGGTCGTACAGGGTCAGGACGGCCTCCGGCAGGGCAGTCTGGAGGATGACCCTATTGTCGGCAGGCGTGACCACCTGAGCCAGCCCCACGCCGCAACGCAGAGCCGCCGAGGCGGACAGGATGGCAGCTCCGGCCATTCCATAGGAACCGCACAGGAGTGCCAGGCGGCCATAGGTGCCCTTGTGGGAGCGGCGGCTCCTGGGCGGGAGGGCGACCCGGAGCATATCCTCCCCCACGAGGCAGGCCGTGGGAGCATCCGCCGGGTTTGCGTCAATCGCCGGGTCGGAGGCAGGGTGGCACACGGGGGACAGGTCGATGCCAATGTCCGCCACCACCACCTCCCCGCAGAGCGCCGCCCCGGGGTAGAGGAGCAGACCGGGCTTGAGGGCCTGCATGGTGACCGTGACATCCGCCGGCAGAGCCGCCCCGGGCACAGCCCCGGTGTCGGTGTACACACCGGAGGGAATGTCTATGGCCAGTACCGGACGCCCGGTCTCCGCCACACGGCGGAGAAATGCCCCCATGACCCCCTCCACCGGGCGATCCAGCCCGATACCGAACACGGCATCCACCACGGCACAACAACCGGACAAGGCATCCGTCGCCCGGTCGGGAGGCAGAACAGGGATACCTGCCTGCCGTGCCAGCGCATACTGCCGGGCGCATTCCTGACTCATGCGGTCGGTGTCCGGCAGACCCTCCGGGGTCAGCCGACCCAAGTATACCACTGTTACCGGGCGGCTTTCGCCCTGGGAACCGTCCGCAAGGAAGCGGGCGATGGCCAGCCCGTCACCACCGTTGTTCCCACTACCGCAAAGCACCAGCACAGACCCCTGGGGGAACAGGGAGGGACGGCCAAGCAGACAGGACACCGCCGCCCGAGCCGCCCGCTCCATCAGGGTGTGGGAGGGAATGTGCAGCTCCCGGATGGTGTGCTCGTCACAAAGCCGCATCTTGGCGGCAGTCAGTACGGGTAAGGATGTGTTCATGTGAAGGATATCCTCCTGAAACAGTGTTCTAAAAGGTATACAATGGCTGTGAAAGTCTTTGAAAGGGTCTGTACTCTCCGTAACCCCGGCCACTTCAAAAGAAAACTTTCATTCGGCCAAAAAAGGTCTTGACAAATGCCCGGAGTTGGTATATAATAAGGGTGTCGAGCAGGTAAGCGGGCATAGTCTAATGGCAAAACTCCAGCTTCCCAAGCTGGTTATGCGGGTTCGATTCCCGTTGCTCGCTCCAGAAAAACCCAGGTTTACCCTGGGTTTTTGCTTTTTCGCCGCATGAGCGGTCGCATCAGCGGCTGGCGAAATGATCCTTCACCAGGCGGACACTGCGGCCAATAGCCACAGCGGCCACGCACTTGAACAGGTCGAAGGGGATGAAGGGGAACACGCAGGCGGACAGAGCGGGAACCACAGCCATGTCCATCACGGCGCAGAACTGAATGGTACCGCCAATGTAGCAAACGGCCACACCGATGATGCAGGCGACAATCTCCCACACATAGCCCCACACCTTGTGCTGGCTGGCCTTGGGGAAAGCCATACGGAGCAGACCCACCAGAGGTGCTACCAGGATGTAGGACCACAGGTAGCCGCCGGTGGGGCCGACCAGCACCTGGAAGCCGCCATGCCATCCGCTGAACACAGGCACGCCAACAGCACCCAGAACCAGGTAGAGGGCCACGGACTGGACACTGTCCCGGGGGTCAAGCACAACGCCTGCCAGCAGGACGGCAAAGAGTCCCAGGGAGATGGGCACCGTGCCGATGGGCACGGACATAGGTGCCAGCACGCAGATCAGGGCGGCAAAAATGGCGTTGAATACCATTTGCCGCAGGAGGCGGTGCTTGGAACGGACAGCAGTACTCATGGGTGTAGGATTCCTTTCTGTTTTGCAATCGTGCAGACTTTGGTCTGACAAGAAAAATTCCCCTATAGTATAACATAAAAGGGAGTGATTGTGCAACAGCCTTTTACGACAAAATTACAGGCTCTGTCAGCGCATCAAACGGTGAAATTGCCGGGCTTGACATCCGTAACTCCATTTACGGACTGAACTGTACATTACAGTTCACCTACTTCCCAAGAGGACGCTCCCTTTTCCTCCTTAGAGCGGGGCGAGGGGTCCCCGCGAAGGCGTTTCATCTGTTTTGGGCAACAGTTATGCTGTCTCCCCTGGAACAATGAATGACAAAAATAACATCAAACAACGCATCGAACATAAATATATACACATTTTGAAAGTTCTTGGGGGTCTGGGGGCTTCTTTCAAGAAGCCCCCAGGCGTTCTCCCGTACCCCACCTGAACTGTAACACTGTACCGGAACAGTTATAAAAAATCAGTCAGAAACCGTTGAAAAAAGGCGAAAAGTATGGTATAATGAGCGGTGTTGTAAGAGAAGGAAGGACGGTATCTACCATGGAGTACAAAGAATCACAGCCGGCCTGCGGCTTGAAGCCGGGGTTTTCCAACGAGAAGTACATTCAGCTTCAGTCTGAAAGGATCCGCCGCCGTATCGGGGAATTTGGCGGCAAGCTATATATGGAGTTCGGCGGCAAGCTGTTTGATGACTACCATGCATCCAGGGTACTGCCCGGCTTCCATCCGGACAGCAAGCTGAAGATGCTCTGTGCCCTGCGGGATCAGGCGGAGATCGTCATTGCCATCAACGCCGCCGATATCGAGAGCAGGAAGTACCGGGAGGATCTGGGTATCACCTACGACCGGGAGGTCATGCGCCTCATCGACGCCTTCCGCCGGGAGGGGCTGTATGTAGGGTCGGTGGTGATGACACGGTACAATGGCCAGCACGCCGCCGACGCCTTCAAAAAGGCCATGGAATCCCAGGGGGTGCAGGTGTACTGTCACTACCCCATTGCCAATTACCCGGAGGATGTCAACGCCATCGTCAGCGAGGAGGGCTTCGGCCGGAACGAGTATATCCAGACCACCCGCTCCCTCATCGTGGTCACTGCCCCCGGCCCCGGCAGTGGCAAGATGGCGACCTGCCTGTCCCAGCTCTACCACGAGAATAAGCGGGGCATCAAGGCGGGGTACGCCAAGTTTGAGACCTTCCCCATCTGGAACCTGCCCCTGAAGCACCCGGTGAACCTGGCTTATGAAGCCGCCACCGCCGACCTGGCCGATGTGAATATGGTAGACCCTTACCACCTGGCCGCCTATCAGCAGGTGGCTGTCAACTACAACCGGGATGTGGAGATCTTCCGGGTGCTGGACGCCATGATGACGCGCATCTTCGGTGCCTGCCCCTACAAGAGCCCCACGGATATGGGGGTCAACATGGCGGGCTTCGCCATCTACGACGATGAGGCCGTGTGTGAGGCCGCCCGCCAGGAGATCATCCGCCGGTACTTCAAGGCCGCCTGTGCCCAGTGCCGGAACAACGGAGAGTCCGGGGAGGTGCGCAAGATACAGCTACTCATGGAGGAGGCCGGCATCATCGAGGCCGACCGGACGGTGGTGCCCGCCGCCCGCCGGGTGGCTGAAAGGACCGGCCGCCCTGCCACTGCCATCCGCCTGCCGGACGGCCATGTGGTGACCGGCAAGACCACCGACCTGCTGGGTGCCTCCTCCGCCGCTCTGCTCAATGCGCTGAAGTACATTGCAAACATTGACGACAGCATTGACCTGATCTCCCGGGAGGTCATAGAGCCCATCATGCACCTGAAGACAGAGCATCTGGGCAGCAGAAACCCCCGGATGCACACGGACGAATTGCTCATTGCCCTGTCCATCTGCGCCGTCACTGACCCCCACGCCGCACAGGCGATGGAGTCGCTGGGGGGTCTGCGGGGCAGTGAGGTCCATTCCACGGTCATCCTGGCTCACGCTGACGAAAAGCAGTTCGGCAAGCTGGGAGCCTATGTCACCTGCGACCCGGTGTTTGAGGAGAAGAGCCTGTACCACGGTCGGGAGTGATATACTCATGTATGTGTAGGTCAAAAGATACTATTCCGCAATATTCTGCAATGATGTGGCAGGGGCTTCCTGATGAGAGCCCCTGCCATGACACTTTCCATAGCATCGTACGCCTGCGCCGCCCGTAGGATCATTCACCGTCTTCTTGGTTGCGGTGGGCGAGGTAATCCTCCACTTCGCTCTTGATGACAGTGACTTTAGGGCCGTAGACCACCTGCACGCCGTCGCCCTTGCGGATCACACCCAAAGCCCCCGAGGACTTGAGCATGTCCTCCTTCACAAGAGACGGGTCGGCGACTGTCACACGCAGGCGTGTGGCGCAGCTGTCCAGATTGCGGATATTGGACTGCCCGCCCAGGCCATCCACGATCAGCGTGGCTGTGGCATCGGCAGAAGGCGGCGTGGCCGGGGAGGAAGCGGCCTGCTGCTTCTTTTGGTTATAGTCGGCTCGGGTGTAGAGCCTGACTTCTTCCTCGTCCTGCTCACGGCCGGGCGTGATATAATTGAATTTGACGATCAACAGCCGGAAGATCAGATAGTAGACGATAAAGTAGATCACGCCGACCCAGAGAATGTTTACCCAGTTGGTCTTGGCGTTGCCTTGCAGGATGCCGAAAAGCGTCAGGTCAATGATGCCGCCTGAAAAGGTCATGCCGACACCCACCTTCAGGATGTGCATGAGCATATAGGAAAGTCCCGCCAGGACGCAATGGATCACATAGAGCAGGGGAGCGACAAACAGGAAGGTGAACTCCAGCGGCTCTGTAATGCCGGTCACGATGGAGGTCAGTGCCGCACCGAGCAGAAGGCCGCCGGCTACCTTTTTCTTGCCGGGCTTTGCCGTATGATACATGGCAAGTGCCGCACCGGGCAGTCCGAAGATCATGAAGGGGAATTTCCCTGTCATGAACCGCATGGCGGAAATGTCAAAAACTTTGGTGGAGGGGGAGGCCAGCTCTGCAAAGAAAATGTTCTGGGCACCGTACACGGTGACACCGTCGATCACGGCACTGCCGCCAAGTCCCGTCTGCCAGAAGGGCATATAAAAGACATGGTGAAGGCCGAAGGGGATCAGCGCCCGTTCGATGATACCGTAGATCAGCGTTCCGCCATATCCGGAACGGGTGACGAGGGATCCCAATGCGTAGATCCCGTTTTGCAGAACCGGCCAGACAAAGTACATCAATACCCCGACCAGCATATAGCTCACACCGGAAATAATGGGAACAAAGCGCACGCCGCCGAAAAAGGAGATCACACTGGGCAGTTTGATCCTGTAAAAGCGGTTGTGCAGGAAGGCGACGCCCAGCCCCACGATGATGCCGCCGAAGACCCCCATCTCCAGCGACTGAATGCCGACCACATTGCCTATGGTCCCTTCCAGCATCTCTCCCTCCAACTTTCCCGTCAGGGAGAGCAGGGAGGAAATGGTGGCGTGCATGATGAAGAAGGAGATGGCGGCGGAGAGAACAGCCGTGGCCTTTTCCTTTTCCGCCATGCCCAGCGCAACGCCCATGGCAAAGATAATGGGTAGATTGGAAAAAATGATATTCCCGGCGGCGCTCATCACCGACAGGACAGCATGCAGGAAGGTACCCTCTCCCAATAACCATTCCAGACCGTAGGTGGTTATGGTGGTGGTGTTGGTAAAGGAGGATCCGATGCCAAGCAACAGACCGGCAATGGGCAGAAGGGCTATGGGCAGCATGAAGGAACGCCCGATGCGTTGCAGAAGGCTGAAGACAACTCCCGATTTCTTTTGTTTGATCTCTTCCATCTCAATGACTCCGTTCTTTTTTTCATGCGGTATCATTCCGTATTTTGTACAGAACTTCATGGGGATATACACCGCAAATGTTCCCGGCAAATTTTGTGGGCGCAAAAAACCGGAGAAGAAACGGGTTCTTCTCCGGTTACTATTTCGGTCTGAATATGCTGTTGTGTTTCACACTCGAAAAATATGTTGTTATCAAGGGACGGTTACATACCCGCAAACCTCACTCATCCCGCCGCCTCTTCCGCAACAGGGCCAGGGCAGGGAGCAGGAGCAGAGCCGGGGATCCCAGCCCCAGAGCGGTGGTACAGCCGCCGCTGGAGGATGACTTTTCCGTTGCGCTCTCCCCGGAATCCGTATCTTTGGCGGTGGGGGCGGTCGTCTCCGGTTGCGTTTCAGGCTGGGTCTCCGGCGGTATCTCGGTGTAGACGGCGTTGACCACCACATCCCCGGTGGTCAGAGTGAACGGCTCCCATGCGCCGGTGTAGCCCTCCTTTTCGGGAACGGCCGGCGGGGTCACAGTGGGGGCATCCGTGGTGTAGGTGCGGGTGTCTACGGTGATGCCGTCCGCCTGGAAGGTCACGGTGTAGGACAGGGCCGTGTAGACAGCCTTGACGGTGATGTCACCGGTGGCCGTCCCCAGGGTAAAGTTCTCCCACGCACCGATGTAGCCTTCTTTCTCGGGTACTGCCGGGACAGTGCTGGGGTTCTCATCCCCCGCAGTAAACAGTACCTCCTCAACAAGCTGTCCGTCCGCTACAAAGGACAGGGTGTACATGGGGGTCAGCAGGCAGAGGTACTGGGGCTCCATGTACCCGACGGTCTCCACGCCGTCCACAGAGACCAGCACCTTGGCACGGGTGCCCTTCTTCTCGGTCTCCACAAGATCAAGGAGCTTCACCGTGCCGCCCAGGACGGTGTTGGTCAGCCGGGTGTTGTTTTCTGCTTCCGTGGTGATACGAACCATGGCGGAGGTGATGACATAGGTTCCCCGGGGCATTCCTTCGGTGTAGGCGTAGTCCAGGGTAGCCTCGGAGCCTTCCTCGTAGGGCGGGGTACCATAACCGATGATGCAGGGGTCATTCAGCGCATAGCAACGGATGCCCACTTCGTTGTTGCTGTTGCCCTCGATGGTGTAGATCTTGTCTTCGGTTGTATACAGCACATAGCCGATATGGCCGGAGGTGGTGTTGTTGGCATCCCAGTTGAAGAAGATCATGTCGGCAGGCTGGGGGTCGTAGGAGCCCTTGTAGGCGGCGGAGTCCTCAAACATACCGTTGGCCTTGAGCCACTCCACCCACTTCCAACAGCCGATCTCCCCATAGCAGTAGTCAATGTGGGCCTGATTCAGTACCCAGTTGACAAAACAGGCGCACCATTCATAGCTGTTGTTGTTGTAATTGGGGACAATGAGCCGGGCATACTCTATGTAGTTCCCGCTGCCGCTCCGGTTGGTACCGCTGAATTCCTCCGGGGAATTTCCCTCATGGTAGCCCAGCTGGGATACGGCGATCCGCAGGACATTGTTCCGTTGATTCTCCGTCAGGGACAGGGAGTGGAAATTCTGGTACCACACCGATGTCATATACGCATCGGAGAAGGTGTAATCCGGGTCGTTGGTGACCCAGTTCCGTATCTTCACACCGTTGCCGGAGGGCTCCAGTGCCTGAATGGACACCGTGGCCGGCACAGCCAGCATAAGGACGGACAGGAGGACTGCGATCAGCTTCTGCATAGTGGAGCGCATGACGAAACCTCTTTCAGTTGTGTATTTCCCGGACTCTCGCACCTTCGAGCGAAACGACGGGCCCCTTGGGGGTACCCTATTATAACATGAAAGGTTGAATTTGTAAAGACTGTTTTTTGCTTTTCTGGCAGATTTATCACTGGAAAATCAGGAAAATAGTTACAGACTGCCGCCTCTCCATATCCCGGTTTCTCAAAGCTGGCGCTCCCCCCACATATGCTCATGGAGCTGTCCCTCGGTTTGCAGGCCGTCGAAGTCGTACTGCCGCAGGACCTCATACACGGCGACAGCCACGGAGTTGGACAGGTTGAGGGAGCGCAGATGATCCCGCATGGGGATGCGCAGGCAGGTGTCCGGGTGGGCAAGGAGCAATTCCTCCGGCAGTCCCCGGGTCTCCTTACCGAACATCAGGTATACTTCCTCCGGGTAATCCACATCCGTGTGACGACGGCGACCCTTGGTGGTGAAGAAGTAGACGGCGGCTCCGGGGTGTCTGGCGAAGAAGTCCTCCAGACCATCATAGTAGGAGACATTGAGCTTGTCCCAGTAATCCAGCCCGGCCCGCTTCATCTTCCGGTCATCAATGGGGAAGCCCAGGGGGCGGATCAGGTGGAGGGAGGCACCGGTGGCGGCGCAGGTGCGGGCGATGTTCCCGGTGTTCTGGGGAATCTCCGGCTCATGGAGAACGATATGGATATGCGGCATGGTGTATCCTTTCCCGGATGCGACGGGCATCCTGATGGCTTCCATTATAGTACAAAAGGGAACAAATTGCAAGTATTATCTGAAAATTTACAATTAGGTGCCGGTTCCGTATAAAATTTGTAGTATAATAGAATAGATAGCCGGATGAGACCGGCCAATGACCCATATCCGTCCCGCCCGGGACGGTCCAAGAAAGGAATCCTGTGCATGAGCATCGTTACGAAGATATTCGGAACATACAGTGACCATCAGTTGAAGAAGATCGAAAAGATCGCCTCAAGGATCGAGGCCCTTGCCACCACCTATAAGCAAATGGACGACGAGGAGCTGCGGGGACAGACAGAGCTGTTCAAGTCCCGCCTAGCCGCCGGGGAGACCCTGGATGACCTTTTGCCGGAGGCTTTTGCCGCTGTCCGGGAGGCGGACGACCGGGTGCTGGGCAAGCGACCCTTCCGTGTGCAGTTGCTGGGCGGCATCATCCTGCACCAGGGGCGCATCGCCGAGATGAAGACCGGCGAAGGCAAGACCCTGGTGGCCACCATGCCTGCCTACCTGAATGCCCTGACCGGGAACGGCGTGCATATCGTCACGGTCAACGACTACCTGGCCAGCCGGGACGCCGAGGAGATGGGTCGGGTCTACGGCTTCCTGGGACTGAAAACAGGACTTGTGGTACACGGGCAGACCTTTGCCCAGAAGAAGCAGGCCTACGATGCCGATATTACCTACGGCACCAACAACGAGTTCGGTTTTGACTACCTGCGGGACAACATGGTGGTGTATAAGGAGCGGATGGTCCAGCGAGGCCATGCCTTCGCCATCGTGGACGAGGTGGACTCCATCCTCATTGATGAGGCCCGCACCCCGCTGATCATCTCCGGTGAGGGGGAGAAGCCCACCGACCTGTATGAGCGGGCGGATCAGTTCGTCCGTACCCTCCGGAAGTATGTGGTCACGGAGCTGGATGCCAAGGAGGATCACGACGACATAGACGCAGACTACATTGTGGACGAGAAGGCAAACACCGCCGTCCTGACTCCCAAGGGTGCCGCCAAGGCGGAGAAGTTCTTCGGTGTGGCCAACTATACCGATGCGGAAAACGCCACTCTGGCTCACCACATCAACCAGGCCATCAAGGCCCACGGGTGCATGAAGCGGGATGTGGACTATGTGGTCAACGAGAACGGTGTCATGATCGTGGATGCCTTCACCGGCCGTCTGATGCCCGGCCGCCGCTTCTCCGACGGTCTGCACCAGGCCATCGAGGCCAAGGAGGGCGTGGTCATCCAGAAGGAGAACAAGACCCTGGCCACCATCACCTTCCAGAACTACTTCCGTATGTACGGCAAGCTGTCCGGCATGACCGGTACCGCCCTGACCGAGGAGGAGGAGTTCCGGGACATTTACGCCCTGGATGTGGTGGTGGTGCCCACCAATATGCCCATGATCCGGAAAGATCACGAGGATGCGGTCTATAAGACCACCGCAGGGAAGTACCGGGCCGTGGTGGAGCAGGTCAAGGCCTGTCACGCCAAGGGTCAGCCGGTGCTGGTGGGTACGGTGTCCATAGACAAGTCCGAGATCCTGTCCTACCAGCTCAAGAAGGCAGGCATTCCCCACACCGTCCTCAACGCCAAATTCCATGCCAGAGAGGCGGAGATCGTCGCCCAGGCCGGCAAGCTGGGGGCTGTGACCATCTCCACCAACATGGCCGGACGGGGTACCGACATCATGCTGGGCGGCAACCCGGAGTATATGGCCAAGGCCGACCTGCGAGCCGCCGGCGTAGAGGAGGATCTGATCGCCCAGGCTACCGGCAGTTCCGATTCCAAGGATGAGGCAGTGCAGGGTGTCCGCAGGCAGTTCCGGGAGCTGTATGAAAAGTACAAGGCGGAGGTCGCCCCGGAGGCGGACAAGGTGCGAGCCGCCGGCGGTCTGTTCATTCTGGGCACCGAGCGGCACGAGAGCCGCCGGATAGACAACCAGCTGCGGGGCCGCTCCGGCCGTCAGGGAGACCCGGGTGAGTCCAAGTTCTTCATCTCCCTGGAGGATGACCTGATGCGGCTGTTCGGCAACAACGAGCGCATCATCGCCATGATTGACAAGCTGGGCATCGACGAGGATACCCCCATCGAGGCAAGACTGCTTTCCAACACCATTGAGTCCGCCCAGAAGCGGATCGAGGATCAGAACTTCAAGCGGCGGAAGTATGTCCTTTCCTATGACGATGTGATGAACCAGCAGAGGAATCTGATCTACAAGCAGAGACAGCAGGTGCTGGATGATCAGGATCTGACAGAGACCATCCGGCGCATGATCCATGAGACGGTGGAGACCGCCGTGGCCGCCCATACCTCGGAGGAGTCGCCGATGGAATGGGATCTGAACGGACTGCGGGCTTCGCTCATCGGCTACCTGTGCGGGGATGACGACTTCCGCTACACCGAGGAGGAGCTGAAGAAGCTACACCGGGAGGATTTGCAGTCCATGCTGACCGAGCGGGCAGACCGCCGCCTGGAGGCGCAGGAGACGCTGTTCACCCCGGACACCTTCCACGAGGTGGAGCGGGTGATCCTGCTTCAGAATGTGGATCGGGCATGGATGGATCATATTGATGCCATGGACGAGCTGAAGGGAGACATCGGGCTTCAGGCATATGCCCACCGGGATCCTGTCACCGAGTACCGGATGGTGGGAGCGGATATGTTTGATGCTATGGTGGCCGAGATACGGGATAAGACCGTGCGGATGATCCTGACCGTCATGCCCCGTCCCAAGGAGGAGATCAAGCGGGTGCAGGTGGCCAAGCCCCTGACCGAGGGCTTTGAGGGAAGCACCAAGGGGCCGGTGAAAAAGGCTGTCATCACCCAGCGCCGGGAGGCTCCCAAGGTGGGCCGGAACGATCCCTGCCCCTGCGGTTCCGGGAAGAAGTACAAGAACTGCTGTGGGTCGCCGACCAACAGGCAATCCTGAGAAGCGGCAGGTCTGAAATAAACTTTTGCTTATTTCAGACAGATATTCAGAAAGGACTGGTCACACATATGGGCTTCGGACTCATGCTCTGCGGATACTTCATACTCACCTTCATGTCCTTTGGCATGGGGGAGTATGGCTTCGCCGCCTACATCATCGGCGGGGCGGTCAGCATGATGGCGGCCGGTAAGCTGTACGAGTATAAGCACCGCTTCGCCCTGTGCGTCGGTACCTCCATAGCCTACATGGTGCTGGGGGTGTATGATGCCGTTGGCTGTCTGGACACCCTGTTGCTGTGGGAATTGCCCCTGTTCGGCAAGGCGGTCTCCGGGGTGATGGACATCCTGCGCTTTGCCCTGGAGCTGGGTCATACCCTGTGCCTTCTGTGGGCGGTCATGGAGCTTTCCACCGCCGCAGGGGTGGAGAAAATCCGTGGGGGGGCTATGCGCAATGCCATTCTGACCGGCGTCTGGGCAGTGGGACAGGTGGTGCTGGTGCTGTTTCCGGCGGTGGCCGCATTTGAAGACCAGACCATAACCAAAATTTTCGTGCTGTTCCAACTCATCTTATACCTGCTCAATACCTGGCTGCTGTTCCGTGCCTACCAGCTGATCTGCCCGGAGGGGGAGGAGACCGGCAGGGACAGGAAGCCGTCCCGCTTCGGCTTTGTCAATGCCATCCGGAATAAGCTGGATGAGAAGGCGGAGCGGGCCATGACGGAGACCATGGAGTATCAGGCACAGAAGGCTGCCCAAAAGGACAGGAAGAATCAGAAGAAAAAGCAGAACCGCCGTTGAAAAAGCCGGAGAAAGGGGACGGAGTCATGACATGGGCGAATGGTGAAGGGAGAAGACAGGAAACGGGAGCGTATGCCCTGACTGAAGACGCACAGCCGGGGATGACAGGCGTGAAGGGGAAGAAAAGGCACTGTATGGGTCTGGGCTTTTTGGTGGCCGGTGCGTTCTTCCTGATGGATCCCTTTGTCAGCGTCTTTGATTTCCTGCCGGATGTCATCGGCTACCTGCTGATCATACACGGCCTTACCCGGCTGGCGGATCTGGACAGCCGGATGGAGGAGGCCCGGGGACAGTTCCGGAAGCTGGCCTTGCTGGCAGGCGTGCGGCTCCTGACGATCCCCTTCATTTTCGGATTGTCCTCTCCCTCGGAACAGGGGGTGGAGCTTCTCCTGTTCTCCTTCGGCCTGGCGGTGCTGGACAGCATCGTGCTGGTTTCCGCCTGGCGTACCCTTGCGGCCGGGTTCCACTCCCTGGCGTACCGGTATGACGGTACAGTGCCCCTTACATCTGCGCCCCGGGGCACAAAGAGCATCACGGAGCGGTTGCTGACCCGGACACTGCTGTTCATGCTTGTAAAGGAAGTGCTTGCCGTACTTCCCGAGCTGACCGTGCTGACCAATCAGGCAGGCGGTGCCGAGGCTGGTCAGAAGTGGAGCCACCTGTACGATTACATCACGCTGATGCGGGAGGTCTCTGCCGCCATCGTGCTGATCCTGGGGATCCTATGGCTGGTGTCCGTATGCCTGTATGCCCGCCGTCTGTGTGCCGATACAGTGCTCTTTGACCACCTTGCGGTGGCGTATCAGGAGACGGTGCGCACCAAGCCGGGGCTGTTTACCCAGCGCGGGATCTCCCGGGCTATGATCGTCATGGGGGTCGGCCTTGCCCTGACCGTGGATTTCTACGCCGACGGTATCAACTGCCTGCCGGATGCCCTGGCCGGGGTGTGTCTGATCTTATCTCTGCTCATGCTCCGACGCTATGTCTCGTCCGCAGGCCCCTGCCTTGTGGGGCTTACCCTGTTCATTCCGGTCAGCCTGGCCGCCGGAGCCTGGCAGTCTTACTGCCTCAATGACCTGGCGGTCAGCGGTGGCGAGGAGTACACCCTGCTTGAGAATGCGGCCCGCCTGCCCCGGGATCCGGAGGCCTTCCGCTCCTTCTGCCTGATGTGCGTGGCTCTGCTTCTGTCTCAACTGATCCTCTCCGGGGTGCTGTACGGGCTGTACCGTGCCCTGTGCCGGGTGGTGGACAGGTACACCGGTCTGTATGTGTCTACTTCCTCTGAGGCGGAGGTGGAGGCTCTGCATACCTCCATGAAAAAGCGGCTCCTTGGATTGACGGTGTACGGCGTGGTCTGTTCCCTTTTCTCGGTGGTGTACATGGCCACCCTGCCGATGGCCGGGGGTACGCCGATGGAGGCCTTCGGGGTGCTGGATATTGGCCTGCATATCCTCTTTGCCGTGCTGTTCTTCCGAGAGGTGGGGCGGATACGGGAGCAGATGGAGTACCGCTTCCTTTTGTCATGAGGGAAATTTCCGCATTTTGCATAGAGTGACCTCATCCGGGTGATACTGTTTGTGGGCAGGGCTGTGGCCCTGCCGCTTACCGCATACTTGTGAATGTAAAGAAAAGGATGGTCACTGAAATGCAGAACCAGCAGAATCAGAACAGAAACAACCAGAATCAGAACCAGCAGAAGCAGAATCAGAATCAGCAGAACCAGAATCAGCAGGATCAACAGAACCAGAACAGAAACAACCAGAACCAGAGCAGACAGCAGCAGAGACAGTCCGAGGAGGACTGACCCCGCCGTATAGCCGGGTTGCCGTGTGACCGAATCCTCCGGCACGGCTTGCCGTAGGGAAAGCGGTCACGGGTAAAAAGGGCTGGTGCACTCCGGTGCGCCAGCCTCTGCCTCTGACAGAGGGAAAGATCACATTTTAGGGAAACACTGACTTAATGAGGTGGTACAGATTCGGTACAGATTTTTTCGTCTGCGATTGCGAAAAACTCAAGATGTACTGGATGTACATCGAGTTTTTCGGCAAGAAGCAGGCGGGAAAAGATGTGCCGAAGATGTGCCGCCGAATAAATCAGCGGTTCCCTAGACAGATACAACAGACGAATACCAGAAAGGAATGGCCATACATATGACAGACAGTACAGCAACGGCGACAGACAGCGCAGTGAAACAACGCTACTTGGCGGCCAAGCGGGCTCTGTTTGACAGAGCTTACAGCCGTCTCAATCAAAAACAGCGGGAGGCGGTGTATACCACCAAAGGCCCTCTCCTGGTGCTGGCCGGGGCAGGGAGTGGGAAGACCACGGTGCTGGTTCAGCGGATCGCCCACATCATCAAGTACGGGGATGCCTACCATTCGGAGAAGGTGCCCGCCGGGCTTGACATGGCTCATGTGACCCAGCTGGAAGCGGCGGTCAGCCTGAGCCCGGAGGAGGTAGAGCAGATCCTGCCGGAATTCATCTGTGACCCCTGCCCGCCGTACCGGATGTTGGCCATCACCTTTACCAACAAGGCGGCCAACCAGATCAAGAGCCGCCTGGCCAGCCAGTTCAGCGACGAGACCATTGCCAAGGACATATGGAGCGGCACCTTCCATTCGGTGTGTATGCGGATCCTGCGCCGGGATGGGGAGAGGATCGGATACGCCCCCAATTTCACCATTTATGACGACGACGACAGGAAAAAGATCCTGTCCCAGATCATCAAGCAGATGGAGATGGACAAGCTGATCAAGGTCAGGGAAGTGATGAACATCATTAGCCGGGAGAAGGATAAGCTCCACACCCCGGAGGACACCCTGCGCACAGCCGGGGTGGATTACCGCCTGACCACGGTGGCCAAGGTGTATCAGGCGTACACCGAGGAGCTGCGCCGCTCCAACGCCCTGGATTTTGACGACATCATCATGCAGACCGTGCACCTCTTCCGGACTTGCCCGGAGGTGCTGTCCTACTACCAGCGGAAGTTCCGCTATGTGTGCATTGACGAGTATCAGGACACCAACGAGGCCCAGTTCGCCCTGGCCTCCCTGCTCTCCGGCGGCAGTGGGAACCTGATGGTGGTGGGAGACGATGACCAGAGCATATACAGGTTTCGGGGAGCCACCATTGAGAACATCCTGCACTTTGACGAGAATTTCAAGGATGCCACCGTCATCAAGCTGGAGCAGAATTACCGCTCCACCAAGACCATTCTGGACGCCGCCAACGGCGTCATCGCCCACAACCAGGGCCGCCGGGGGAAGACGCTGTGGACAGCCGGGGAAGCCGGAGACAAGATCGTCCTGCGCACCGCAGAGGATCAGACAGCGGAGGCTCGCTCCATTGTGGACACCATCAACCGCTGTATGAGCGGGGAGAGCACCCGGGCGGACGGCAGTCGGTGGCAGTACCGGGATTTTGCCGTGCTCTACCGTGCCAACTCCCAGTCCAGCTCCATTGAGCGTGCCTTTGCCAAAAGTGCCGTTCCCTACCGGATGCTGGGCGGCACCCGGTTCAATGACCGCAAGGAGATCCGGGATGCCGTGGCTTACCTGCAACTGATCCACAACCACAACGACCGGGAACGCCTGCTCCGCATCATCAACGAACCCCGGCGGAAGATCGGCGACAAGACCCTGGACGCAGTCAATACCATTGCGGCTGAGACCGGGCGATCCCTGTTCGAGGTCATGGATCACGCCGATACCTACCCGGCACTGGGACGGTCTGTGGCGGCCCTCAAGGGCTTCACCAACCTGATCCATGAGCTGACCCGCATCGCACAGACCCAGAGCCTGCCGGAGCTGTTCGATGCCGTCATGACCAAATCCGGCTACATGCTCATGCTGTTGGAGGGCGGCGAGCCGGAAAGGGAGCGGATCGAAAACCTGTACGAGCTGAAATCCAACATCACAGAGTATGCCGAGAAGGATCCGGAGCCTTCGCTGGGCGGCTTCCTGGAGGAGAACGCCCTGGTGGCGGAGGTGGACAAGTACGACGAGACCGCTGACGCCGTGGTGCTGATGACGGTGCACAGTGCCAAGGGGCTGGAGTTCCCGGTGGTGTTCCTGCCGGGCATGGAGGAGAATATCTTTCCCAGCTGGCAGACCGTGGAGCGGGGCAATGCGGATGACATGGAGGAGGAGCGCCGCCTGGCCTATGTGGCTCTGACCCGGGCCAAGGAGCGGGTGTACATCATCCACACCAAGACCCGGATGCTGAACGGACAGACCATCGTCAACCCGCCGCTCTCCTGCTTCGTGGAGGAGATCCCCACCGAGCTGATCCAGGAGGAGGATCTGACGCAAGAAACGCCCGAGCGTCCGGCTCCGCAGACAAGCTGGCGGAACCCCTACGGGGACTACCCCCGCAGACCCCGCAAACCCCAGCATACGGATCGCCTGACCGTAGGCCGCCCCACCCCCGCTGTCAACACAGACGAGCGGGCCACCATGCAGACCCTGCGCCCCGGCGACCGGGTGAGGCACATCACCTTTGGAGAAGGAGAGATCCTGTCCGCCAAGCCGATGGGAAGCGATATTCTCTTTGAGGTCATGTTTGACACCGCCGGAACCAAAAAGCTCATGGGTACATACGCCAAGCTGAAACGGGTGGAGTGAACAGATGGTAGCCGGTAGCCGGTAGCCGGTAATTGATAACCGGACAGTTGGACATAAAAAGGTTCATCGCATGAATGTACAGTGACATCCATGGGATGAACCTTTTCCTTTAATGGGCGTACTTCAGGAAGCGGAAGGGGCGGTGCCGCTCCAGCAGGGTGAAGACACCGTACGCCGCAAGGCAGACAGCCAGCGTGATCAGAACGGTCACAGCCCGGTGCCAGTCTTCACCCGCTGGGAACAGGCGGCGGAGCAGAGCGTCCACCACCGTGATCACAGAGGCGTGAAGACAGAAGATCACGGTACTCAGCCGCCGGAGCGTCCCGGTCAGGCGGGGGCCGGACATACAGGCCGGCCACGGCATATCCCGGAGCAGGGGGAAGGACAGGGCGCACAGCGGTACCAGGCTGACATAGAAATTCCGTGCCGCGGCCCCGCCGATGCTGTCCACCAGGTACTTTTCTCCCACGAGAAGCCCCACGCACAGCCCGGTGAGTATCAGACGGACGACCAGCCGTCCGACCGGGCGGGAGCCGGGGGCTTTTTTGGCTCTCCCGGCCAGCCAGCGCCCCAGCGCCACCCAGAAAAGGGCTTCCGGAAAGCTGTTGGCAAAGGTGCCGAAGATGGACAGATACCCCTGGTACAGCCGGATCAGCCAGCCACAGTCGGCGATCAGGCCGTAGTAATTATGGAAGAGACAGCAGAGCAGGTAAGCGGGCAGGGTGAGCAGGAGCACCGCCCAGGCAGGTAGCCTGACAGAGAGCAGGTACACAATGACCATCCCCAGACAGAGGGCGGACAGGAACCAAGAGGAGCGGAAGGTGCTCCCGAACAGCAGATCCCGGATCAGGTGCCACACCCCCGTACCCACCCCGGCACTCAGGTAATCCCGGATGGCCAGGGTGAGGGGCAGGAGCAGGATGAACCAGAACAGGTACAGCCGCCCGGAGCGCAGAAGAAATTTGCCCAGTGCCGCCCGGCGTTCCTTCCCGTCCAACTGCCCGGCTCGGCTCCAGAAAAAGTAGGAGGACATGACAAAGAACAGCGGGACGGCGCACCACAGGATGACAGGCGGCTCCCCCTGCCACAGGTCAGCATGGATGCAGACAATGGCAAGGGACAGGATCAGCTTCAGCCAATCCAGGGAGGCGTATGTTTTGGCTTCCCCCGCATCGGTTGCACGGGGCATGGGTACCTCCTTTCCCGTCACGGTGACGAGGGGGTATTGACATTGAAGGCGTACTTTCACGCTTTCCTGACCGGAACAGGCTTCCTCTGCCGCGCGCCAGCCCACAACAAACACAGCGTGCCGGAGAAAACAGCCGGGATCAGCAAGTACACATACTTGGCACCGGTGTACACCTTTTCAAGGAAGGGAAATAGGGCAAACAGGTTGATGCCATCGCCTGGAAGCCATCCGAACAGGTCGAAGTACCGCCATTGCATATACTCACACGAAGGAAAGCGCAGGCGGATCAGTTCGGGCGAGGCAACCAGGAGAATCGCCCAGTAGACAACGGAGAGCAACGCACACAGACTCATCACCCCGTACAGAATGCGGAACAGCCGGGGCTTTTGCTCCTTCCGGTAGGCAAAGGCGGTGCAGATCAGGGACAGTGCCGCCATTCCCACAAACAGAAGGATCAGGGGGAGAAACGGGGCAAGGGACGGCCAGATCAGCGAGGGGTCAACCGCCAGGTAGTACCCGCCCTCGTCGGAGACCATCAATACACAGGAGCAGGCTTTTACCGTATCGAATAACAGCTTCCCGTAAGAATAGCCGAAAAGCAGGCAGAACGCCGACAGGGCGGTGGACAGCACCCGATGGATGCGCCGCAAGCGGTGTCCCTCCAGTACCAGCATATGCTTACCAGTCCAGGCTGACCTCGGCGTGAGCGTCCGAGGAGTCGTAGATGGCCTGCATCATGCGGGCGGTGATGATGACCTTGTCGATGTGGGAGGGCAAAACCTCGCCGGTGCGGACACAGCGGACGAAGGAGTCGATCTCATTCTGGAACATATTGACGCTCTCGAACTGGGGGGTGTCCTGCCACAGCTTGCCGTCCTTCACACCGTAGATGGTGAAGTTGCCGCCATACTGGAGGCGGATACCGGCCTTGTCGCCCAGGAAATCAATGTAAGTCTCGCTGACACCGATGTTCTGCGCCCAGGCACCGTTGAGGCTGATGGTGGGGCCGTACACGCCGGGGGCGGTCTGGGTGCGCACCAGCCCGGTCACGCTGTCGTCCACATCGTAGGTGCCGTTCAGATCCTTGGTGTTCTCCGACCACATACCCTCATATACATAGTTGGGCATATCCACACCCAGCTTACAGTAGGCCTGTCCGGACACCGTGACCGGCTTGGGATCCCCGGTACAGTACATGACGATGTCCAGGTAGTGGACGCCCCAGTCAATGAGGGCACCGCCCCCGGCGATCTCCTTGGTGGTGAAGGCACCGCCAAGCCCGGGAATGGCGCGGTGCGCACGGAAGGACACATACACATGGTACACCTCACCCAGCGCACCGGCGGCGATCAGGTCATGGATCTTATTGACAGCCGTGTTGAAACGGTTGACCACACCGATGTTGAGCACCTTGCCGGTCTCGTGCTGAACCTTCTGCATCTCCCGTGCCTCGGCATAGGTGCGGGCAGCCGGCTTTTCGCACAGCACATGCTTGCCAGCCCGCAGGGCATCCATGGCAATGATGGGGTGCATCTTGTTGGGGGTGCAGACCGACACTGCCTCTACCTCCGGGTCATTGATGACCTGGTGATAGTCCGTGACGGCCACGCCGCACCCGTACTTGTTCACGGCCTCCTCGGCCCGCTCCGGGATGATGTCGCAGAAATACTTGATGACCACATCCGGGTTGTTCATGTAGCTGGGAATATGGGCGGCATTGGCGATACAGCCACAACCGATGACGCCGACAGTAACCTTCTTATCCATACAGAAAAGACGCTCCTTATGTATCAGAATATGCCCCTGGGGGCTACCACCATTATATAATATCTTCTCCGGAAAGTCAAGGCAAAAGTAGATTTTTTCGGGAAAAAGGGGTGGGGCTGGGTTACAGTTCATCTAGGGGCTTGTGAAAAAATCGCATAACCTCATCTCTCATATATGTATATATATATAATGTTTTTATTTCGGGCGGATATGGAATCCGCCCCTACTACTAGAAGTTGATCCAAGCATCCTTGTAGGGCGGGGGCTTGCTCCCGCCGGAGAAGACCCCGATAAAAACCTCCCTTGTGTAAAGGGCGTTACATCAGCGAAGCGTGACGGAGGGATTGTTCTTTCGGCGGGAGCAAGCCCCCGCCCTACGACAGATCATTTTGCCTTATCCTGATATCGGCTATCAGGAAATAAAGTTTAATTGTTACGCCGTACTACGGAGTTACGGGAATGCCCCTAAAAAATACGGAGAGCCATTTCCCATCCACATCCTTCCAAGTTAAATATACGAACTCACCTTTTTTCGTAGGGGCGGATTCCATATCCGCCCGCAGCGTGACGCAAAAGGCATGGTGTTTAAATGGTTATTCTATGGCCAGGCACCTGAACAGTAACGGGCTGGCGAACTGTAATTACCGTATTTTTCAAAAAATCACAACAAATGTGCGAAACCCCCTTGACAAAGAGAAACGATTATGATAGTATATTACTACATTGGTAGTGTAGTGCGACTTGCGCACCATGCAACTGAACCTTTATATGTCAGAAAATACAAAAAAACGGTCCGATACCTATCGAATGTGACGAAAAGGAAATTATTATGAAATGGGTGTTTACAAATAATACAAATAATGTTATAATACTTGTGGATCGAAAGATTACACAATAATTTAGGAGGCATATTCATGAAGTATTTAAGAATCGTTGTTATGTGTTTGATTTGTGCCCTGTTTTGCAGTGTCTTTCTGTCCTGCACCCCGACTCAGAATTCAAACGCCCCTTCCACGGCGAAGGATGTGTTGGATGGGGAACGCAGTATTTCCCAATCCCATGATTTGAGCGAGATCGCATACATATGGCGGATGAGCAAATCTTTCGCCCGGACATCCATAGTTGTCCCCCCCTCCATGAGCATTGGAACAGAAGTACAAAATCCGGCTCTGATCTACTATGAGAATCCGAATCATGTTAACTGGCAGTATGAGTATCCCGTCATGGATTCAGACAGTTATTGGTTTTTCCAGTACAGCTATATGCTATGGTCTGACTGCCGGGTGGGCGTGTATCGTACCAGCTTCAGCGAAAGCGAAAACCATGGAGAAACGGGGGAGGATGTGTACTATGTCCACCTGATCTTTGAGAAAAAGGCCCCCATCAGCACGGAGGAATGTCTGCCGGAGACATGGTGGTATTTTACCGGAAAGTACATCTACACCTCTGAAACCTCCGCCACCGCCGACACCTCCCTCCTGAAACCCGGTGCTTCGGTGCGCTCCCTCTTGGACAGCTTCCCGGAGCTGGGGCTGTACTGCAAGGTGGACGGACGGTTCCCCTTCACGGTCAGTGGCGATGTGTACGCCGGCCCCGCCGTGCTCATGGTCAACGAGGGCTTCTTCCTCATCACCACCGAGCTGTCAGCGGACGGCACGGATGTGCTGATCAAGGAGGTCACAAAGCAGGACACGCTGACTTACCAAGACCTGTGCGCCTTGTTTGGCGCATGACCGCACAACGAGAGGAGAAAACGATATGAGGACAATGCAAAAGATTGCTATCCTGTTACTGCTCGCCCTTTCTTTGCTGGCTGTGAATGCCTGCCAGTGGGGCACAGTGCCTAGTCAGGAGAGCGGGACGATGACCGAAAATGTGAATCCGGAGACGGAGGCACAAACCACACGCAGTCAGATGATTTTGGATGCGCAGAATCAGGCGGAAGTGATGGATGAACTGACGGTGCCAACGCTTGTATTTATGTACTCTCTGACTGCGCATATGGATCAGCCTGTATATATACCGCAAATGTCTCGCCACCAGCCCTTGTGTAAGCCCAAAGGATGGGATTCATACATGATGGACGAGGAGCATACTGTTTGCGTGCTACAGACGAAGGATGCGGAAGGTAAGGCCTACAACCTGCACCTGATATACGGCCCCAACAACCCGAACGATCCGTTGTCTCCGTACGCCACAGAGAATGAGGATGAGAACTGGGTACTTTCCGGAAAGTATCTATTCACCTCCTCCGTCTCCGCCACCGCCGACACAACGCTTCTGAAGCCAGGCGTCTCGGTGCGCTCTCTCTTGGACAGCTTCCCGGAGCTGGGGCTATACTGCAAGGTGGATGACCGGTTCCCCTTCCAGGTCAGCGGTGATGTGTACGCCGGCCCCGCCGTGCTCATGGTCAACGAGGGCTTCTTCCTCATCACCACCGAACTGTCGGAGGACGGCACGGATGTGCTGATCAAGGAGGTCACGAAGCAGGACACGCTGACTTACCAAGACCTGTGTGGGCTGTACGGCTCGTAAGATGGGCAGGACACTATCCGGTTCTGCCGGGCATGAGCGGCGAGCGCATATTCATGCGTGCATGATCTGAATCAGGAGGTTGCGAGATGAGGATAAAGAAAATCCGTTTTGGTTGTTGCGCCCTTGGCATACTTCTTCTGCTTTCCTTTATGGCCGGATGCACACAGTCTGCACCGTCGGAATCAGAAACCCCAGTGCAGGAGATGGATGTGCCGGATTCTGTGAAATGGTACCACTATATGGAACAGTTCTCAGTACTTTTCCCCCGGGTTCCGGACGGCTTCTTGCAGGCCGGCCTCGCCACCTATGAGAATGTTCCCCTGAGCCGGATGACCGTGCATCCGTATGAACAGGTCTTCTGCACGGATGAACGGGCAAATTCCCTATACGGCCTGACCGGTGTGTCCATGGTCATGGATCTGCCGAAGCTGACCGACCGCTGGCCAGTGGAACGGCTGGAAATGCTGGACGAGGACCATATCTGCGTCACCTACGCTTTTTCCGATGAGAATACCGACATCGGGCGGTTTTACCTGTACGGTATCTTCACACGCTCTGTTCACGGCATGACCCCGGACGGCACGGCAGAATACGAAGACTGGAGCATGAAGTACAACGAAAGGTACTATTGCTCAAAGAGCCTGTCCTATCAGGATTATCAGGGCATTCAGGCAGGCGATCCACTGGAAGCGGTGGCGCAGATCGACCCAACCGTTTATATTGAACAGCAGGAAAATACCTCGGAATATTACAGATTTGATACCGGTTCGGTCATCAAATGGACTCCCCCGGATCAAGACACCATCATAAGGGGTACGCCCAAGGAGGGTAGCCCGGGAGAGTTGGTACGGAGTTTCCGGTCATATCGCCTGCTGACAGACGGAGTGCTGGTCATTTCCTTCCGTGCGGACTGCATCCGTTACAACGCAGAAGGAGAAAATGATTTTGGAGACTTCCAGGTGGTTCAAACCACCTTCTATCCGTACGGTTCGGAGGAGGCACCTGCCTATGCCGCCGTCCTGTCCTGCCGGGAAAAGCCCACACTTCCGTAACATGCAGGACATGACTGCGGGCGTTGAACTTCAGCCATAACCGATCATTCCCCCCGCTGTCCCGGAAACGGAACGGCGGGGGCTTTCTGTCCCGCCCGGTCTGCGCCTGGGGCTGGTAGAATAACTTCACATTCGCTTGAAGAATGTTTACAATCTGTTGGTTGTATTTGGACGGTATTTGCGGTATGATATAAGGAGAGAGTCCGGCCTGATGCCAAAAACGATGGATGCCGTGAGAAAGGAGACCCGTGACTGTATGTTCGGTTATGTGAGAACCTGGCCCCCGGAGCTACGGGGGCGGGAGCAGGAATACTATAGGGGCGTGTACTGCGGGCTTTGCCGTGCCCAGGGCAAGTGTACCGGTACCTGCTCACGGGCCATGCTGAATTATGATATGACCTTCATGGCACTGGTGCGCCTGGCTCTGACCGGAGAGACCCCTGTCTTTACCCGGCGGCGTTGCGTGGTGCATCCTGTCCATTGGCGGGTCATGGCAGAGCCGAATGCCTCGCTGACCATGACAGCCCTTTGCAGTGCCCTCCTGACCTACCATAAGGTAGCCGATGACAAGGCGGACGAGACTGGCCTTCGCTTTATCCGGGCGGAGGCGGTCACGCCCGTGGTAGCCGGGGCACGCCGCCGGGCTATGAGGCGGATGGCGGACGGACAGAAGCCGCAGGGTGAGGGAATCACACCGGACGGGACGGCGTTGGATAAACTGGTCGCCGATTGTATGAAGGCACTGGCCGAGACCGAGAGCAAACGGCCCCCGTCGGTGGATCAGCCCGCCGAGCTGTTCGGGGTGATGATGGGGGATATGCTTGCCTTCGGGCTGGAGGGAGATGCCGCTCGGTTGGCTCGGGACATCGGCCGTCACACAGGCAGGTGGGTGTACATCCTGGACGCCGCCGACGACTACGAGGAGGATGTCCGCCGGAAGCGGTATAACCCCTATGTCTGCCTGTACGGGGAGGGAATGACTACCCTGCCGGAGGAGAGGAAACAGGAGATACGGACGGCCCTCATCGGGGAGCTGGTGGAAATAGAGGCCGCTTTTGACCTGATGGAGATCCCCGACCGGAACCTGGACGGCGTGTTGCGGAACATCCTGTACGAGGGGATGCCCCGGGTGGCAGACCGTGTCCTGTGGGGGGAGCCGGAAAAGCATGACCCGTCCGGGGCGGGTGAACCGTCCGGTGGGAAAACCTCCGGTGCGTGAAGTGAAATTGCCAAGGAAAGGTATGGAACATATATGAAGGATCCGTATCAGGTGTTGGGCGTGTCCCCAACGGCTACCGATGAGGAGATCAAGGCCGCCTACCGGAATCTGGCCCGGAAGTACCATCCGGACAAGTACCGTGACAGCGACCTGGCCGACATGGCCGAGGAGAAGATGAAGGAGATCAACCAAGCCTACGACGAGATCAAGAAGATGCGGGCCGGTGGAGCGACGGGGAACCGGGGGCAGGGAAGTGCCGGCTATGGCTACGCCGGACAGAGCGGCGGCTATTCCCAGGGCTACACCGGGGAGGACTGGCAGAAGTACGCAAACGGCGGCTACTCCGGCCCGGAGGTGTACTACTGCGTCCGCCAGTTGATCAACGCCGGACGGATACGGGAGGCCGAGGCGGTTCTCCAGGCTGTCGCCGAGGGAGACCGTGGCGCAGAATGGAATTTCCTCATGGGATGCGTGGCTCTGCGCCGCAGGTACTATGTGGATGCCCAGCAGTTTTTTGATACTGCCTGCGGCATGGATCCGGGGAATCAGGAGTACCGGGCCGCCCAGGCACGCCTGCGGGAGAGAACCGGGAGCTTCGGTGGAGCCGGTGTCACGGACAACGATGGCTGCTCCCCCTGCTCTCTCTGCATGGGGTTGGCTTGCCTGGATTGTTGCTGTGATATGCGGCACGGCCACTGCTGACGGAGGCACCCATGGAACCGAACAGAAAGGGGGAAATCCCCCCGACCCGCCGGTCGCCGGAGGGGGATAACCACAACTCGCCGGACAACTCCCCCGCCGCCGGGCGACAGACTCCGGGGGGAGGGAGACGGAGCCGCCGCTCCCATACCACCTACCGCATGGCTGTTTCGGCCATATTCTGCGCCCTGGGCGTGGTGGTGCTGGGGTTGGGAGCCTTGGTGGAGGTCATCGACATGACCGCCGCCGCCCTGGCCGCCCTGTTGTTTCTGCCCATCCTGTACCGCTACGGCAATGGGTACGCCCTGCTTTGCTGGGGGGTGACGGCGATCCTTGGCGTGATGCTCATGCCCCAGAACCTGGCCTCCTGGCTGTACCTCTGCCTGTTGGGCTACTACCCGGTGCTGAAACAGCGGCTGGATCGTCTGCCCCGGCTTCTGGCCGTCCTCTCCAAGCTGGCCCTGGTGCTGGTGGCGCTGGGCTTCTACCTGTTGCTGTTCTGGCTGATCATGATGAACGGGGAGGGAACCCTTGCGGAGATCTTTGTCACCGGCTTTGGCGAGGGGGAGGGAAGCACCTGGATGGCCTGGATCCTTGTGGGGCTCTGTATCATGACCTTCTTCATATTCGACCTGCTGATAGACAAGCTGTCTGTCCTGTACCGCCTCCGGTGGCGCAAGCGGGTGGAAAAGTGGCTGAAATAAAAAAGGAACCGTGCGGAAACTGTCTCCCGCACGGTCTTTTTCCTGTCAGTTCCTGTGTTCCCTGGCTTCTGCTGCCCAGGCTTCCTTGTCCTCCATGTTGTCAAAGGCCGGGTTATAGGCATAGAAATTCCGGCCATCCATCCCGTCCTGGGTGATGCGCAGGGCATCGGCGAAACGCTGGTAGTGTACGATCTCCCGCTCCCGCAGGAAGCGGATGGGATCACGCACATCCGGGTCATCGCACAACCGCAGGATGTTGTCATAGGTCAGGCGTGCCTTCTGCTCGGCCGCCATATCCTCATGCAGATCAGCCAGCGGGTCGCCCTTGACACCGATATACTTCATGTCGTAGGGGACGCCGGAGGCCGCAATGGGGTACACGGCGGTGGTGTGATCCACAAAGTAGTTGGCATACGGCCCCTCGGCGATCTCATGCGCCTTCAGACACCGGGTGAGCTGGTATACGATGGCAGAAACCATCTCCACATGAGCCAGCTCCTCAGTCCCAATGTCCGTAAGAAGACCTGTCACTCTCTTGTCCGGCATGGTGTACCGTTGGTTCAGGTAGCGCATGGATGCGCCGATCTCTCCGTCCGGGCCGCCCAGCTGGGAGATGATGATCTGAGCCATATGGGGATTCGGATTCTTGATCTTCACCGGATACTGGAGTTTCTTTTCATAAACCCACATATCGCTTCCTCCTTACTTGTTGGCCCGGATGTCCCAGGGGTACGGCTCGTTGACCCAATCCCACTGGGTGCAGCTCCTGTTCCCACGGAAGGTCAGGGGGCCGATCTCTGCTTCATACTTTTCTGCGGCGACCCGGCGCTGTTCCAGCAGACGGTGGTACAGCTCCAGGGCCTGGCAGTCATCACAGTAGGCATCCAGGTACAGGGTCACTTCAAACAGGGCGAAGTCCAGTGCCTGTATGGTGTCCAGCAAGGACTCCCCGTTGCAACCCTCCTGTTCTCTGCCACAACCACAGCTTCTTTCCCTTGCGGAACGGCCGTTGTCGTTGTCTCTGCCACAGCCACAGCTTCTCTCGCTTGCGGAACGGTCATTGTCATCATAGCTGTTGCCGTTTCGTCCGGCGCAACAGTTACCCAGCCCCGTCCGGGGCATACCATATCCATTGAGACAGCAGGCACCAAAGCGGGATACCGATCCTACGCCGCCGGTCGGCCCCATCCGGCCCACCCCATTGGGGAAGCCATACACCGGGCCACGGTTGCGGTCGTTGTCTCGGCCACTGTTGCATCCGCATCTGCGGTTTTCGGAGTGCTCTCCCTCCCGGCTGTTGCCGCATCTGTTATCCCGGCATTGTCTCATGCTACAGTCGTCTCTGCCCCTGCGGTCATCGCCGTCTCTCCGAACCTGTCCGTACCTGTTTTCCATGTCACTCCGGTTCCGGTCTGCATAGCGCAAACGGTCAGTGTCCTCACGGCGAGCGGTGTTGCGATCCGTGTCGGATCCGTCCAGGAGCTGTCCGTTACAGCTCCGTCTCACAGTTTCATCAAGCATAACTGTATCACCTCTGCCTTTCTCAGCGGCTTCTGTTGCCACAGCCGCAACCACAGCCACTGCGCCCACGCCGTTCCTCGCCGCACCGGGAGCCACAGCCACCGGTGTTCCGTCCGCCGTATGCCGCCTCTAGGGGCAGATCCAGCTCACAGAACATAGTCCCCCGGTGCAGTGCTGTCCGGGGGTCGTACAGTCCACGGAAGCTCTGCATGGGAGCGTATGCCATGGCGAGAGGATACTCATATATTCCCCAGTGTTCCCGCTGGCACGCCTGGGGGCAGGGCTGGTGACATCCGCAGGAACCGTCATTCTGCGATTCTCTGGCGGCGTACATCAGACCGCCTTGTCTGTTTTCCATCGTTGTTCCTCCTTTGTTTGGTTTGTGTGCCCGGGCGGGGGATGGTCTGACTGACCTTCAGAAAGACAGTCAGTCAGATGTGCGACCCCCGACCCGGCCCCCGCACCGGGGTGGAATGACCCCGGCACGGGTCACTGACAGTATATGTCGGATGCTGTCGGCAGGTGTCGAAACGCTGATCCTTTGCGGAAACAGTACCGTATATGCATGTGCATCTGTTTTGAAAGCTCCCCCAGGCGTTCTCCCGTATCTCTTACCCGGAAATAGGCGAAAAACATTGACATCCAAGCGTTTTCATGTTATAATGGAGAAAACCGATGGGGGAGATGCCATGAAGAAGGATCTGCGGCCAGATATCTGGTCTGTCATAGCCGCCTACGGGCGCATCATCATACACCGCCACCAGAGTCCGGATGGAGATGCCATCGGGGCGCAAGTGGGCCTGAAACACATCATACAAGAGAATTACCCCGACAAGGAGGTGTACACGGTGGGCGACCCTGCCGGGCGGTACGCCTTCATGGACGACGCTGTCATGGATGACATTCCGGACAGCCGGTATGAGGGGGCACTGGCTGTCATCCTGGACACGGGCTCTGCCGCCCTGATCAGCGACACAAGGTACACCCTGGCCGCCGATACCCTTCGCATTGACCATCACCTGTTCTGCGGGCCCATTGCCAGGGTGGAGGTGGTGGAGACGGGGTACGAAAGCTGTTGTGGCCTTATCACGGCGCTGGCCGTGGAGGCGGGCTTGAGGATCCCGCCGCTGGCCGCCAAGTCACTGTTCACCGGCATCGTCACAGATTCCGGCCGGTTCCGCTACGATTCCGTGACGCCGGAGACCTTCCGGCTGGCCGCCTGCCTGCTGGAGCAATCCTTCAACCCCGGGGATATATACCGCAACCTGTACAGCGATGACCTGGACGCTGTGAAGGCCCGAGCCGCCTTCGTGCAAAAGATCAAACTGACCACCCACGGCGTGGCCTACATCTACACCACCAAAGAGGAAATGGCCGCCCTGGGCATGAGCACCTTTGCGGTGTCCCGTGGCATGGTCAACACCATGGCGGACATCCGGGGGGTGAACATCTGGGTCAACTTCACCGAGACGGAGGACGGGGTGCTGTGCGAGTTGCGTTCCGGGACATGCAACATCAACCCGGTGGCCGTCCGGTATGGCGGCGGGGGGCACCCCAAGGCCAGCGGGGCTACAGTGAAGGACAGAGACACGGCTATGGCCATGCTGAATGACCTGGATGCCCTGTCCGGGCAGGCCAGTCCTAAGAAAGGGAAATAGGTAAGTCATGAATCAGGAAATTAAGGAACAGATATTGCAGAAGATCAAGGATTACCACCGCATCATCCTGTCCAGACACATCCGTCCGGACGGGGATGCCGTTGGCTCGACGAGGGGGCTGGCCGGGATCATCCGGGCCACCTGGCCGGACAAGGAGGTGTATGTGGTCAACCGGGACATGGCTGACTACCTGTCCTTCCTGGGGCCGGAGGACAGCGCACCGGAGGATGCCCTCTGGGCAGATGCGCTGGCGATCGTCATGGACACCGCCACGGAGGAACGGATATCCAACGGGAAGATCCGCCTATGCCGGGAGATCATCAAGATCGACCACCACATTGATATAAAGCCCTTCGGGGATCTGCCCTGGGTGGAGGACGGACGCTCCTCCACCTGTGAGATGGTGGCGGACTTTTATATCACCTTCCGGGATCAGCTGGTGCTGAACCGGGAGACCGCCACCCTGATCTACCTGGGCATGGTGACGGACTCAGGCCGGTTCCGCTTCCGGGAGGTATCGGGGGAGACGCTACGGTGCGCCTCGGTGTTGCTTGACACCGGTATTGACACCGAGACGCTGTACGCCCAGCTGTATCTGGAGGATGTGTCCCACCTGAAGCTACAGGCCTATGTGCTGAGGAACATGAAGATGACGGAGAACGGCGTGGCGTCCATCTACCTGAGCCTGGCCATGCAGAAGAAGTACGGCTTGACCGGTGAGCAGGCCAGCAGTGCCATTTCCTTCCTTGAATCCATCCGGGGGTGCCTTGTCTGGTTGGCTTTCATTGAGCATGAGGATGCGGAGAAGGGAAAGACCATCCGAGTCCGTCTGCGCTCCCGGTTCGTGACCATCAATCAGTTGGCCGAGAAGTACCGGGGCGGAGGCCACGCTTGCGCCAGCGGGAGTACCGTGTACAACCGGCGGGAAGTCAACGACTTGATTCAGGATGCCGACGGGTTGGTCAGGGACTATAAGGCAACCCATGAGGGATGGCTATGAGAATACTGATCACCAATGACGACGGGGTCACTGCCCCCGGTATACATGCTCTTCTGGACTGGACGCTGTGCGCCCTGCCTGTGATCCTGCGAAACGCCCCGGAGGAGGGCTGTTTTCCGGCTGGACCGTTGGATGTCACCGTGATCGCCCCCTTAGAGGAGCAAAGTGCCAGAAGCCAGGCTCTGAATCTGCGTGCGCCGTTTAAGATCCGCCGCAAGGAATGGCCGGAGTTCCCGGGCATCCGGGTATTCGGGGTAGGCTCCACTCCGGCGGACTGTGTCCGCTTCGGGCTGTACGGATTGGAGGAATCCTTTGACCTGGTGCTGTCCGGCATCAACCGGGGCTACAATGTCGGCGGGGATCTGGTGTACTCCGGGACGGTGGGGGCGGTGTACGAATCTGCCTCGGCGGGTATTCCCTCTGTGGCCCTGTCCACCGACCCGGAGACCTTAGAGGGGGTATATGACTCCTTGGATATGGCTTTCCGGTATATTGTGACCCATGACCTTCTTTCCCGCCACCTTTTGTACAATGTCAATCTGCCGCCGTGCCCACAGGGTCTGTACATTACCCGTCAGGGAGGCCCCTACTATATGGATCATCTGGTGCCGGATGGAGCCAACCACTACCGGCAGGTGGGGTACTGTGCCTATGAGGACACCCACACGACGGAACTGGACACGGATGCCGTCACTGCCCACTGTATATCCATCACACCCCTGACCCTGAATCGCACGGACATGGCGGTGTATGAAGCCCTGCGCAATGAGACATGACCGGAGCGGCATTTCCCGCATCATATTTAAGGAACCGCTGATTGATTCGGCGGCACATCTTCGGCACATCTTTTCCCGCC
>CAMEON010000005.1 GCA_945929845.1 uncultured Clostridia bacterium
CGCAGACGAAAAAATCTGCACCGAATCTGTACCACCTCATTAAATCAGCGTTTCCCTAAAAAAAACAAGGAGGTCTGCTATGAAAGCAAATCATCCCACAGGTATAGACCCCAGATTGTCCCAGGTGCTCCAAGGACAGGAGGATAACTACCTGCTACCGTTTTACTGGCAACACGGAAACCATTACGACCGCATCCCCGCCCAGATCCAGCGGATACGGGACAGCGGCTGCCGGGCCATCTGCCTGGAGTCCAGACCCCACCCCGACTTCTGCGGGCCGGGCTGGTGGCGGGATGTGGATCTGATCCTGGAGGAGTGCCGGAAGCGGGATATGCAGGTCTGGATCCTGGATGACAAGCATTTCCCCACCGGGTATGTCAACGGGCAGATGCCTACAAAGTACCCGCACCTGCGGCCCTGGAATCTGGTGGAGCGGCATGTGGATGTCATCGGCCCTCTGTCCCACGCCTCCCTCCTGATGACGCCGGGCAGTGAGGAGGAGCCGCTGGTGGGTGTGTTTGCCTACCGCCGGAGCGGGGAGGATGAGAACCTGACCGGGAGCCCGGTCGACCTGACTGCCGGGGTCAGGAACGGCTTTTTGTATCTGGACATCCCGGAGGGATGCTGGCGGGTGTTCTTCCTGTACCGCTCCCATCGGGGTGGACATCAGGACTACATAGACATGATCGCAGAGGGGGCGGGTGCCGCCCTGCTGGAGACGGTGTATCAGCCCCACTACGACCGCTACGCCGCCTACTTCGGCAACACGCTGGCCGGGTTCTTCTCGGACGAGCCGCAGTTCGGCAACGGCTATGTGGGACAGCGACGGGTGGACAAGGGGCTGTATGAGATGCGCATCGGACAGGACGGCCTGGCTCTGCCCTACAGCGACCGCCTGCTGGCCATGATGACGGAGGAGCTGGGGGAGGATGCCACGCCCTATTTGGGTGAGCTGTGGTATTTCAGCGAGCACGCCCCCCTGACCCGTCTGGCCTACATGAACGCCGTCACCCGGCTGTACCGGGACAACTTCTGCCGTCCTGTGGGCGACTGGTGCCGGGCTCACGGGGTGGCGTACATCGGCCATGTCATTGAGGACATGAACGCCCACACCCGCCTGGGCTACGGCACAGGGCACTACTTCCGTGCCCTGGAAGGCCAGGACATGGGGGGCATAGACATTGTCCTGCATCAGGTCATGCCCGGCATGGCTCACTACATGTCCTCCGCCAGCTGCGCCACCGGGCTGAGCGACTCGGAGTTCTTCCACTATGTGCTGGGGCAATTGGCCGCTTCCCTGGCTCATCAACAACCTCATATGGCCGGGCGGGCCATGTGCGAGGTGTTCGGTGCCTACGGCTGGGGGGAGGGAACCCCCATGATGAAGTGGCTGATGGACTTTCTGCTGGTGCGGGGCGTCAACTACTTCGTGCCCCACGCCTTCTCCCCGGATTACCCCGACCCGGACTGCCCGCCGCACTTCGGTGCCGAGGGTCACGACCCCCAGTTTGAGGGCTTCACCGCCCTGATGAACTACACCAACAAAGCCGCCCACCTGCTCTCCGGCGGGGATCATGTGGCACCGGTGGCTCTTCTGTACCACGCCGAGGGTGAGTGGATGAACCCCCGGGACACCGCCATGCTGACCCAGAAGCCGGCCCGGGTGCTGTATGACAGGCAGATCAACTACGACATCGTATGCGCCGACATCTTGATGGGGGCGGAGGTGTCTGACGGGCGGCTGACCGTGGGGCGGGAGCGCTTCCGGGCGCTGGTGGTGCCCTATGCTCGCCTGCTACCTTCCGACTTGATCCGCAGACTGAACCAAATGACAGCCGCCGGACTGCCGGTGCTGTATGTGGACGGCCTGCCGGAGGGGGCAGAGGGGCAGGCTGTGCCTCTGTGCGATCTGGCGGATACCGTGATAGCCCGGGGTCTGACGGATTTCACGCTGGAGGGGGATTGCCCCCTGCTTCGGGTGTACCACACCGTCCGGGACGGCCACCATGTGTTCATGCTGTTCAACGAATCCGCATCCGACACCGCCCGGGGAGTCATGCACCTGCCGGAAGGGGTGGAGGGGTCCTTTACCCGCCTGCGCCTGCTGGAGGATGCCGTCTGGCGGGACGAGACCGGCGGCTGTGCCGCCCTGGAGCTTGCTCCCGGGCAGTCGGAGATCTGGGTGTTCGGAGATACGCCGGAGCTACCCCGCCGTCCGGTGCTGTCCGTTGCCCGGGAACTGAATCCCACTTACACCGTGGAGCTGGCAGAGTCGGACGACCTGACCGACGAGAGAGACCCGGCGGCTTACCGGCCGTACACCGTGACCGACACGCTCTTTGATGTAGGCGGCCCGGAGGCCATTCCCGGCTTTGCAGGGAAAATGCGGTACACCTTCCGACTGCCGCTTGCAGAGGTTCCCGCCGGAGCTACCCTGGACCTGGGACAGGTGGGGGCGAATGCCTCCGTTACAGTCAATGGGCAGGATGTGGGCATCCGCATCGCCCCGCCCTACACCTACCCGGTGGAAGCCTGCCTTGTGCCGGGGGAGAACACCGTGACCGTCGCCGTGTCCAATACCCTGGCCGGGAAGCTGCGGGATCATTTCTCCTTCTACCTGACCCTTGGCCCCTCGGGGCTGATGGGGCCGGTGCGCCTCCTGTCCGAAGCAGAGTCATGACCCGGCGGCTTGACGCACAGGAAAAAACAAATAGGAACGGGAGGAAGCTTTCCGAAGAAGGCTTCCTCCCTTTTGGTTGGTATTTGAAGAGCCAGTAAGACCCCGGCATTACGGATTCAGCAGGGAAGTGTTGACAAAGCAGTACTTGTCTGTGAAATAACCGCCCTGATAGCCGTTCCAGATGCAGGGCTCCTTGTAGAAGTGGGGCGGAGCCACGGCGTAAAGCTCCCCGCCCACATGGTGGTGGGGGCCAAGCAGGTTGCGCAGGTTGTTCACCAGGGTCAGCTCCAGCGTATTCACACCGGCGTGCAGGTAGGGGGTCAGATCCACAGAGAAGGGCGCCCACAGGATGCGGGTGATCTCCTCTCCGTTGACCTTGATGCGGATGGCGTTGATGCCCTCCTTGCGGAAGGAAAGCACCCGGGCGGTATCGCCCTCGGCCAGGGTCAGTTCCCGTCTGACTGTCAGCTCACCGGAGAAGAACAGGAAGCCTTGACGCTCCAGGTGGGACAGGGTGATCTGATCCCGGGGTGCTTCAAGTACGAAACGGCCATCAAAGAAGCAGGCCTTGTGGGGGATGTCCTCAAAGGTACCTTCGCCCCGTACGCCAAAATTGCCCACCAGGTACATGGCCTCGATCTCCATGTCGTAGGTCAGCTTGTTCTTCTCACTCTCAAAGACCTTGCCTTTCTCAATGTTGGCGTATACCTCGTCGGATTGCCGGAACAGCACCTGGGTCTCGATGATATTCTCGCCGGGCACCATCATGCCGGAAATATTCAGCTTGCGGAAGGAATGGTCGCGGAAGAAGCCGCAGTCCGTCCTGTCCACCGGCTTGCCGTTGACCGTGATCTCAAAGATCTCCGGTGTCTCGCAGGCCAGGTACAGTATATCCGGCACATAGTCCGCCTGCACCGTGTACCGGCACCGGATGTCCACCGGGCACTTGCGATCCAGCGCACGGGAACCTACATTCAGTATGTAGCCGTTCTCCTCCTCCAGTACGCCGTCAAACCAGTAGGTACAGCGATCCAGCGTCAGGGCGTTCTCTGTGACATGCTCCACCTGCCACAGACCGTCAAGATCCACGGCGGCAGGGGGCACAGGAGGCAGGGCGGGGGCTTCCGCATGGGGCGTTCCGTCGTCAATGACCACCAGACTGCCCCAGGCCGGGAAGGTGTAGGTTCCGAAGAAGGGCTCCAGCTCGCCGGTGACAATGTTCAGTGCCTTGCCGCCGCAGGAGATGACAGCCTTCTGCTCGCTTTCCGTGGAGTTGACAAAGTAGTGCATGGTGAAGGGGGCTTCGCCGCCGAACTGCCGGAGGGTGTAGGTGATGGCGGGATTGTCAATGATGGGGTTGGCAGGCAGTTCCTCGGCTGTGGTGATGATGCCGCCGCCGGCACGGAACTGCTCCAGCAGCTTTTCGGTGTGCGCAAAGAAGGCAATGTGCGGGGGAATGATGACCTTCTTGTAGCGCATCTGACCGATGACAAGGGTGTCGCCCTCCACATGGCCGTGACGTTCCATCAGGATCTCATCGCCCAGGTGGAAGGGAATGTGCTTCTGTTCCAGCTGATCCAGAATGTCCAGAAGGGCGGTGTTGTACTCATCCAGGTGCCGGTTCTCACCGTTGTCGAAGCAGATCCAGGCAGAGGTCTGGGTGTGCATGACCAGCGTGTCCACCTGCACCTCCCCCTCGGCCAGCAACATACCGATCCGGGACATGGCATCGTTGAACACCTTATAGTCCGCCCACCAGGGCTGCTGACAGTACATGGCGGGGGGATAATCCCGCTTGCGGATGCCCCGCAGGGAGTAGCCCTCCAGGTGCTGACACATCAGGTTGATGCCCCGCACCATCATCCATTCGTAATTCCGCTTCAGCTCCTCATGGCCCACATTGTGGCCACAGAGGGCAAAGGTTTCGGACAGGATCTGCTTCTTCCCGGTCTGGGCGGCGGCAGAGGCCAGCTGATGCTGGGTCAGACAGCGGCCGATGTCCCGCCCCAGCCAGTCCATACCCGGGATGTCCAGGTACTCATAGTGGGGCATGCAGGCCCCGTTGGAGGTCAACTGGGCGTGGAAGCCCTCCTCCAGCACCAGGTGCCCGGTGAACTTCAGGTCATGGGCGGCGCACCAGTCGTGGATCTGCTTCATGAAGTTCCTGGAGAACAGCTCTGTCACCAGCTTCCAGAAGCGCATCCGGGTGGTCTGCCAGTCTCCCCGCTCCACGAACAGCTCGATCAGGTGGTCGTAGATGGGCTCGCCGTAGGCCTTTTCGTACTCGGCGGGCAGGATGAAGCTCCACGGGATGCCGTTCCGGGAGATCTGCGGCTCATCGGTGAAGAAGCCGTCAAAGGTGGAGCCGAACTTCTCATAGTAGGGCTGGTAGATCTCACGGATGAAATCAGCGATGACCTCACCGTCCAGGGTGTCCACATAGAAGGGGTTCACCTCATAGTAGAAGCAGTAGTGCTCGAAACAGCAGATGACCTCGGGGCCACGGGGATCCTCCAGGTCGGGGGTGAATTTCTTTACCCGCAGGTACTTCTGCTGGTATCTGACCCCCTTGCCATTGACCTTGCCGCCGCCGAAGCCGGAGGGCCAGCCGTTCTCGTCATAAGCCCAGGCGTGCATCCCCCGCCGGTTGGCTTCCTTGATGCTGGCATCCACATTGTCAAACCACTCGTCGCCCATGTACTCGGTCTGAAGGCCGCCCCGGGCGTGCATGAAAAAGCCGCCGATACCTACATCATCCATCAGTCCGATCTGACGGACGGACTCCGGAACCTGTAGCTTTTCGTTCCAGGACCAGAAAGGGATCGGACGGTACTGATTGCCGACTGTCTTGAAATCCATACTGTGCTCCTTTGCTATTGACCGTATGTTGTTTTCATTATTTGCTTTTGCAACAGGAAATTCCCTGCCTGCGATTCCATTATACACGAAACCGCAGACCTTGTCAAGCGGTCTGCGGTGGGACGCAGGGAAAACTTTCTGAATTTATGCCGGGGGGCGGGAGAACGCCTGGGGGCTTCTTGATAAGAACAGCAATTGCACTGTACGCAGTGCAATTGCATGAAGTTTGCCGTACGGCAAACTTCTGAACCCAGACCCCCAAGAACTTTCAAAACAGATATTGTGTATGATTCGGAGCACTGTTCTGGCATATTTTAGTAATCGTTTTTCCTGGGAATCCAGTGTTACTGCCGCCCAAAACCGCATAAACGCTTTCGCGGGAACCCCTTTCCCCGCTCTACGGTAGAACAGGGAGCGCACTGTCAGCGTAGGTGAACTGAACCTGCCCTTTATCTGAAAATACGCAACTGTGCCTTCCGCTCCGGCGGGATGCGGTAGCTGTCCCGGGCCTTGCGCAGGGTCATTTTCAACACCGCCGGGGGCAGGGGATTGGTGCGCAGAAAGGACAGTGTGCCCTCCCAGCGGAAAGACAGTGCTGTAGCGAACAGCCAGGCCACAGCCATCTGCACATAGTATGCCTGCTTCAGCGACCCGTTGCATACGACATCGGCAGCCTGCGCCAACACCTCCGCCGTGAGATCATCGCAGGGGAAGGCATCACCGGGATGGGCGGCACCAAGGAAGTACCGCATCAGCGTGACCACCCCGTACCGCACCGTGTAGACGGTGTCGCCGTGAAGCCACTGGATGCAGTGCGCATACAGCTCCGGCAGATCCTGACCCAGCACCGGAGGATTCATCTGGTCGCAGGTAGCCCAGTTGTCCACATAGGGGAGAAAGGCTTCCAACGCCGCAAACACCGTCCGCCGATCCTGCACCTGCTCCAGGAGGAAGGCGTGCAACTGATTCTCCTCAAAGCACTCATGGGGCAGGCAGGACAGGAAGACAGTGGCTTCCCGGGTACCCCGCAGGGTCTTGGCCAGACGGCGCAGGGCCGGTGTCCGCACACCCAGAATGGCCTGCCGGGGCAGGGCGGGGAGCAGGGAAGCCTGAAACTCCCGGTACGGTGCCTCGGCAAGGGGCAGGAGCGTTTCCCGGACAGACCGGATCACCTGCTCCTTCTCTTCCTCCGTTGCTTCTGCTTCCGGGGACGGCACGGGGCTCCAAAGGAAAGGGTCAGTTTTCATACCTGCCCCTTATCGCCGAATGATGGGACTCCAGGCAGACTGCCCGTCGGCTGTCAGTATCTCCGCCCGGACATACCGCTCCCCCTCCTTCAGGGTGTAGGTGGCTTCGGTGAGGTTCTCCCCCCGCACCATCCGCCCGGCTGTCCACACCATATTGGAGAGAAAAGCGATCTTCACCGCTGGGGAACAACGCAGGCGGAAGGTCAGCTCGTCCAGCCGCTCCAGATGGATCTCCGGGCCGTTTGTGGCATAGAAACGGTTCTGCCGGAGCGTCTCCCACAGGCCCAGCGAATCCACCGCATCCGCTTCCGCCATGATCATGCCGTGGCAGTGGTCGCCGTCGTAGTAGTGGCTGTCATCAGTGGCCAGCAGGGGGAGGTATGTACCGCCGGCGGCCAACTGATCCAGGATCAGACCGGCGTAGGGGCGGTCGGACATATGGCACTCCGAGACGGAATTGTATATTTCCGTAGCATCCAGCGGCAGAAGGGGCAGGATCTGCGCCACGGTGTTCAGGCTCCAGGCGGGATGGGCCAGCACCGCAAAGCCGCCGGCCTCCTTGATCCGCCCAATGATCTGCTGGGCCTGCTCCCGGGATGTCCGGCCGAACCCTTCCGCCTCCTGGACGGTGAGACCGGGGTCATGGGTACAGCCAAGACCCAGGATATGGTATACTCCGTCCGCCCCGTCGCCGCCGCCCACATTGTACTCGGCTCCGGACAGGACGGTCATGTGTCCCTCGCTTCCATCGGCATTTCGATAGGTGTACTCGCCTGCATTCCCCCATACCCAGTGATCGGTGATGGCCAGGAAGTCATACCCAGCCCGGGCGTAGATGTCCATGACCTCCTCCGGCGTTTTGTGTCCGTCGGAACGGGTGGTGTGGTCGTGAAGATTGATTTTATACCGGCGGGTGCCGGTCAGATCCGTAAACATAGCATTCCGTTTCCTTTTCGTTCAGAATATAAAGGGGGATCCTGCCCCGACCTTCCCCGGGAACAGACGGACGGATCATCACAAGACCCGTCCCGGTTCCGGAACAGTGCGGAGCAGAACCCCCAAAAAGACAGATCAGATCACCCTGACCCGAACCACGCCTTCCAGAGCACTCAGCTTGGCGGCAACCTCAGCGGGAACTGCACCGGTCACATCCAGGATGGTGTAGGCGGCGTTCCCACGGGATTTGTTGGTCATGTTCTCGATATTCAGCTTTTCCTCGGACAGAACGCCGGTCAGCAGATTCAGCATACCCGGAGTGTTCTCATGCAGGACGCACACCCGGACATCCCCCGAGCGGGGCATGGAAACGGCAGGGAAGTTGACGCTGTTCTTGATGTTGCCGTTGGTCAGGTAATCGTCCAGCTCCAGGGCGGCCATGACGGCGCAGTTATCCTCGGACTCCTCCGTGGAGGCACCCAAGTGGGGCGTGATGATGACACCGGGCACACCGATCATGTCCGGTGTGGCAAAGTCGGTGACATACCGGGATACCTTTCCGCTCTCCAGAGCGGCCTTCATGTCGGCTCCGTTGACCAGCGAGTCACGGGACAGGTTGATGATCTTCACCCCATCCTTCATGGTGGCCAGCGTCTCCGCCCGGATCATACCCTTGGTGTCGGCGGTGGCGGGTACATGAATGGTGATATAGTCGGCGGTGGCGTAAATTTCATCGTAGGTGGCAGCCCTGCGCACATGGTGATTCAGGTTCCATGCCCCCTCCACGCTGAGGTAGGGGTCACAGCCGATGACATCCATGCCCAGGTGGACAGCCGCATTGGCGACCATGCCGCCAATGGCACCCAGGCCAATGACACCCAGGGTCTTGCCTTTGATCTCGCATCCGGCAAACTTGGATTTGCCCTTTTCCACGGTCTTGGCGGCGTTCTCGTCGCCGGCCAGGGTCTTGACCCATTCAATACCGCCCACCACATCACGGGAGGCCAGGAACAGGGCGCAGAGAGCCAGCTCCTTGACACCGTTGGCGTTGGCACCGGGGGTGTTGAAGACCACGATGCCCTCTTGGGTGCACCGATCCAAGGGAATGTTGTTGACACCGGCTCCGGCCCGGGCGATGGCCAAAAGCTCCGGGTTGAAGGCGGTATCCAGCATATTGGCAGACCGCACCATGATGCCCTCCGGGGCGGGGACGCTGTCGCCGACGGTGTAGACGGCGGGATTCAGCCGGTCTGTGCCGACCTTGGCGATCTTATTGAGAAGAAGGATCTGTTTCATGATGGTTTTGTTTCCCCCTGTTCCTTACTGTTTGGGATTCTCAGCCGCAAACTTCTTCATGAAGGCGACCAGTGCCTCCACGCCCTCATAGGGCATGGCGTTGTAGATGGAGGCCCGCATACCGCCAACGGAGCGGTGCCCCTTCAGGTTCTTCAGCCCGGCCGTGGCGGCCTCGGTGGCGAACTTCTTGTCAAGGTCTGCATTCCCGGTGACAAAGGTCACATTCATCATGGAGCGGGAATCCGGCTTGACCGGCGCCAGATAGTAGTCCTGGTTGTCCAGATAGTCATACAGGAGGGCGGCTTTCTTTTGGTTCCGCTTCTGCATTTCCTCCAGCCCGCCGATGGACAGGAGCCAGTCAGCCACAAGACCCAGCATGTAGATGGTGTAGCAGGGCGGGGTGTTATACATGGAGCCGTTCTCAGCCATGGTCTTCCACTCCAGCATGGTGGGCATCTTGGGGTCGGCGTAGTTCAAAAGATCCTCCCGGACAATGACCACAGTCACACCGGCGGGAGCCATGTTCTTCTGGGCACCGGCATAGATCACGCCGAACCGGGACACATCCACCGGCTCGGACAGGATGCAGGAGGACATATCCGCCACCAGGGGCACATCGCCGGTGTCCGGAATGTAGCCGAACTTGGTGCCGTAAATGGTGTTGTTGAAGCACATATGCACATAGGAGGCATCCGGGCGGATCATGTCCCGTGTCACCGTCGGCACATGGTCGAAGTTATCCTCCTTGGTGGTGGCCACACACCGCACATCGAAGCCCAGCTTCTGAGCCTCCTTGAAGGCCTTGCCGGAGAACTGACCGGAGACGATGTAGTCTGCCTTCCCGGTGCGACCGATGAGGTTGAGGGGGACTGCGGCGAACTGGGTGGAAGCACCGCCCTGCAAGAACAGCACCTTGTAGTTATCGGGAATATGCAGAAGACTGCGCAGGTCAGCCTCTGCCTTCTTGATGATGGCTTCATAATCCGGAGATCGGTGACTCATCTCCATGACGGACATTCCGGATTCGCCATAGCAGACCAACTCAGACGCTGCTTTTTCAAGAACCGGAACCGGTAGCATAGAGGGGCCTGCCGAAAAGTTGAATACTCTGTTCATACCTGTTACCTCCGAATGTTAACAGTAAAATAATGGTTGAATAAAAATACAGAGCCACAAACCGTGACCCTGTATATTATAGAACATTTGCAAGTGAATGTCAATAGTTTTTGCAAAAATTCCTGACTTCCGTGGCTGTGGTTGGCACAGGAGAAAATACTATAACCAAGTAAAGCAGAAAAATTGCAAATACACGCACGAATCCTTACGAAAGTGCGTGCGGCCATCCGGTAAGGAGGGGCAGTCACGCCCCGGCGGCGGCCCGGATGGCGGCGGCCACCAAGTCAGCACAAAGAGCGACACCCTTGTCGTTCAGATGGATCCTGTCCTCACAGATCAGCCCCGTCACATCCGCCCGCACCGGGGTGTACAGATCGTCAATGAGGATGTCACCCTCTTTGGCATAGGCATCCAGGATCGCCTGATTGTAATCCCGGATCCGGTCGGCGGTGTGCCCGGGCATTCTGGGATCCGGCACTGTGGTGGTGGCAAAGATCAGATGCCCGCCGGGAGCCAGATAGGATCGCAGGATCCGGGCGATGCGTACCATGGTGTCCACATAGACAGGGAGCGGCGTGAAGGGGCCGTCGCCGAACAGGTCGCAGGTGTCCCACAGGCCGCAGTTGAAGTGGATGACAGCCGCTCCCCGGATGGTGTCGGCATAGTCGTAGAGCATGCGCAGGGTGTACGAGGCGAACCGGCCATTATCCTCCGGTTGCCAGACCGTAAAGTTCGAGCCGAGGAGGGTCGGCACACGGGGGCCGTACCCCAACAGGCGGATGGAGTCGCCGAGCAGAATAACCTTTTTCATATGATCAATCTCCTTTACCCTTGCAGGGTGATGATGAGTCAGACGGTTTAAGGAACCGCTGATTGATTCGGCGGCACATCTTCGGCACATCTTTTCCCGCCTGCTTCTTGCCGAAAAACTGGATGTACATCCAGTACATCTTGCGTTTTTCGCAATCGCAGACGAAAAAATCTGTGCCGGATCTGCACCACCTCATTCAATCAGCGTTTCCTTCGCATCATTCCTCCCGGACGCAGATCAGCTCCTTGGCGTAAGGAAGGGACAGGATCCAGTCGCAGAGGGTATGCCACTCGGCCAGCTTGTGGGCGCGCCGGGCGTAGTAGATGTTGATGAGGTTCTCGTAATTCATCGTGACCGTGCGCATCTGATTGTAGGAGGTGGGCAGAAGCTGGATCATGTTGTGCCAGGGCTGCCGGTTCTCCTTGTCGGACAGGTACTTCTGCCGCTCGGATTCCAGGTAGGCGATGGTGGCATCCAGCATAGCCAGTCCCCCCTCATCCAGCCGGTCGTGGGAGAAGTCCTCCCGCTCAAAGGCCTTGGCGTGGATCTTGTGCATGGTGGAGGTGGAATTGGCTACTGTGCCCACCTTGTAGGTGTCAAACTCCTTCCACCAGTACAAGGGGGCGGTGATGTCCACCGACACGAAGATCTGCCGCAGGTACTTGCGGTGGTCACTGCCGGAGCGGGCCAGCCGCCGGGCCAGGTCAAGGTCGTTGGGCCCCAGCACATACTGGCCTTCGCTGTCGTAGGCACTGTCCATCCTTCCCCAACTGTTCAAGGGGTTCCTGGCCCCCCGGATGGCATTTTCAAAATTCATGACGGATGTATTTGCAGTCTTCAGCATATAGGCGGTTCCTTTCGTTTCACTTTCATGGCTTTTTGCCTGTCAGACCCGGGTCAGGGTGTACCCGCTCTCGCAGAGGACGGTCTCCCCCACCGGGACAGACCCTTCCGGCCAGAGGACATAGACCCGTGCATCCCCGTACCCGGCAGGCCGCTCCACCATCGGTACCCCCTCTTCCATGCGGCAGGTGATGACATTCAGACCGCCGTAGATGTTGGCATCCGAGAAGGCAAAGGTCGGTGCATCTCCCGGCTTCCGGAGGAGCAGCATGACCCCGCCATGGGGGTTGACATTCTCCACCGTGACGCAGTCACGGAAGCCCAGGGCCTTGCCCTTGATGCAGTCCACCACCAGGGCACCCTGCATACCCACCCTGTCCAGGTCGAAGTGGATATCCGCCATGGTGTCCCCCAGATTGTACAAGGCCAGGAACTTGGTGTCCGCCCCATAGTCCAGTATGTAGGCGGTTGGCTCCGGACGCTGGAAGTAGTCCACCGGGCGACCGGGGATGTCCAGCGGCGGCAGGAGGCGGGTGTACAGCCTCCGCCGCCCCGGACTCAGCTTTTCCAGCTCATCGTTGGACAGCACCGACCCGCCGGACATGGCCACGGCGATGGCCCACAGCTCCGCCTCGGAGTAGGAGCAATTGAAGCCGTCCCCGATGTCAATGTCCCGGAGAACCACGCCGTCCGGATCGTTGACATACACCCGGCGGTGGTAGAAGTACCGCCAGGAGACGGTCTTGAGGCAGTCCTTCATGATCTGCCAGTAGGTGGGGTTGCTCTTGCTCTTCCCCCAGATGATGTCGCAGGACATCCGGGCACCGTTGAGGATCCCGGCTCCGACCAAGGTCTGTGCCCCACAGGACAAGAGGAACACATCCTCCCCCACGGTCTCTCGGATGGTCATCAACGCCCGGCGCAGTACCTCCATGCAGAAGCCGTCCTTGAAGGTGACGAAGGTTCCCCGGCCGTTGAAATAGCGCACCGAAGCGGCCAGAAAGTCCAGCTTGAAGTAGCGGGCACCGTACTCGTCCACCATCCGGCGGAAGGTCTTGCGCAGGTGGGAAAGGTACCGGGGATCGCCCAGGTCAAAGGGGTGGTAGTGGTCGCCCAGCGTGACCTCCTCCCGGGCTATATCCCGGAGGGCGGGATAGTATTCCGACTGATCGTCCAGCATACAGGGGGCCAGCCACAGGCCGAAGGTCATGCCCCGCTCCGTGACATACCGGGCGGTGGCCTCCAGTCCGGAGGGGAACTTGGCCGGGTCGGCTACCCATTCCCCGCAGAAGGAGCCGCACCGCTGCCAGCCGTCGTCGATCTGGATCAGATTGGGTCGTCCGGCCCCGGCATAGGCGACCTGCCCGTCCGCCGCCCGGCGGATCTTTTCCTCATCCACCGCCCCGTAGTAGCAGGACCAGGAGCACCATCCGGTGGGCAGGGCACCCTGGGGAACAGCCTGGTTCAGTCGGGCTACCCCATCGGCGTAGGCTTCCAGCAGGGCATTCTCGTTGTTCAGCCCGCCTGCCACAAGGAATCGCTCCATGACATAATCCTCCCCCTGGTTGAGCGGGCGACCCTCCAGCTCAAAGCGGAGCGTCATGGACAGGGTCTGCGCTCCCTCCTGACGGCAAAGACGCATGGAGGACCAGAACCGGTGGGCGGTGAGCAGGCCGCACAGGGCGCAGGCTCCGGTTCCGGTGTCCTTCAGCACCGCCAGCTCGGCGAAGTGGCGGGTCTCGTTGCCCACATAGGGGAATACCCCGGTGATGTCGTTGGTGTGGGCGGCGTTGTCATAGATCAGCAGGTTTTCCGGATCGGTCAGGGGCATGGGGAGTCTGACTTCACACAGGAGTGCCGTCAGGCGAAGCCCTTCCTTCCGGGGGGTCAGGGTCAGGGCGTACACGCCCTCCGACACCTGGGTGCGGAGGGTACAGTCGGCGGTCTCGGCTACCGGGCCACCGGGGAGGACTGTCTCACAGCCCCCCGGGTGGATCAGTACAAGGCGGGTACAGGCATTCACGGTTTCTTTTCTCCTTTACGGTTCTGTCAGCTTTCTTTTCTCTTCCTGCGGAAGCAGGCGGCTCCGGCAAGCAGAGCACCAAGACCCACAAGGCTACCGGCTGTCACGGTGGAGGCACAGCCCCGGGCAGGAGCGGTGTCGGTTTCGTTCGGTACCTCTCCTGTGGGCGTGTCGGCCGCAGAAACGGTTTCATCACCGGTTTCTGTCCCTGCATCGGCTTCCGTCTCGGTTTCTGTTTCAGTTTCTGTCTCTGTTTCTGTTTCTGTTTCTGTTTCCACCTGACGCTCATCCTCAAGGCCGGAGGCGGTGTAGGCGAAGGCGAAGCGGTCGTTGGGGGCGGTGTCTCCCAGCTCCATGAACCGCATCACATCCCCGGCTACATCGGCGTGGTCAGCCCACTTGAAGGTGAAGGACATAGCCTCCCCGGCCTTGCCGCCCACCAGCGTTTTGTCCAGAGCGATCATCAGGCTGGACTCACCCAGTACATAGTCCGCCTGACCCACGGATTCAAACTGCCACTTGCCGTCCACGAACCGTTCCACGCTGACCGTCCTGTCGGTGCGGCTGCGGTTGATGAGGAAGTCGTACCCCTCCCATCCGGTGGACGGGTCGTTGTCGGCGTTCAGGTACAGGTTCATCCACAACGGGTCGTCCACGGTGATCAGCGGGGTGGCCGTGACTACATAGAAGTACAGCTTCCCGCTGTCCTGAGAGATCTTGGCATAGGCAATGTCATTGCGGGCGGTGCCGTTGACATAGCGGTATTCGGTAGCCCAGGAGATGTCGCTTCGGAGGGCGATGTCGCCCACCGTGTCCGTGAAGACCGGCTTGATGTTCTCCCACTGGGCATCCATGTCGGCGGCATCCAGGGTCAGCGTGCCGCCGTTGACCGTAGCGGGCGGCGTGATACCCTTGAAGCGGCGGATGTAGGACACCATCTGGTAGTAGTAGTTGTCGCCAAAGCCCACACCGTCCCGGATGCGCATGGGCTCGCCGTCCCGGCTGTACTCCGGGGACATCTGATCCACCATGTAGTAGCCCGGGGTGGAGGTGCCTCCGGTGATCTGATCCTGATTGGAGGTGGACATGACCCCGGCGTACCACTCATTCCAGCCGGTGATCATGATGACCTGCACATCCTGGGTCAGGGCGTACTCAAACTGCTCGGCGAAGAAGTACCCATACTTGGCTGTACCCAGGGTAAATCCGAATTCGCCCTGATGGTTGTAGGAGGTGTCGTTGCCTGTCAGACTCCGGCCTCGGTTGGTATGGGCGTGGGTGCCCATAGCCACAGCCATCTGCTCCACGGTGCCATCGGCGTTCTTTCCGGGATCCTGTGGGCTGTTCTGGAGCCAATCCCAGTAGTTGTCGTACTTGCCGGCCTGCCAGGCCCAGCACTTGCGGACGGTCAGGGTCTCCAGCACATCGTTCAGGCGGGTGTCGTAAAATGCCTTCAGTGCGGTATTGTCGTTGAGCATGGTGGTGAATTGCTCCCGGGTCTGGGGGGTGGTGGGGGAAACCGTCCATTTGCGGAACCGGCCATTCACCACATTGTCCCCGGTACCATCACTGTTTCCGAGGATCAGCGGCTTGCCCTCCCACCGGAACAGCAGCTCCTGGTATTCCGGATTCTCCAGGAAGGGAAGCATGGTGTAGATGCCGTTGACAAAGGTGAAAGGCATATCCCCGAACATGAAGCAGATCTGCGGCGTGTGTCCGCCTTCCCTCCGTATCTCCAGCCAGGTGTCAAAGAGAACCTTTGTGTCATCGGTATAGAAAACATTGTTGGACATATCCAGGAAGATGAAGTCCACCCCGGCGGCATCCAGCATGTAGGCGTGCTTGCGGTATACCCAGGCATCGGCACTGGTGTAGTAGCCAAAGTACGGCTCTGACCAGTAGGCTCCGTTCCGCCCGGCGTAGGAGGACAGGGTAGCACAGAGGGAGTCAAAACCGTCCTCCAAGTACATCCGGGTCACATCGTTGGTGTGGCGTCCGGCGGTGTAGGTGTGGCACATGAAGTAGAAGATACCCACATACTTCTGCCCATCGGGCGTGTCGGTCTGGGTGGGCGTGGTGCGGCCCAGGTCGTCGGTGGCTACCCAGGTGGAGTAGTCGGTGGGGAAGGGAGTCCCGATGGTACCTGGCACTACATCAATATGGGTGTAGGACACATTGTCTATGTACCCTCTGGCCCGGTCGGCCTTTACCGTAGCGTACCCGGCACCGGGCAGGTGGGGGGCGTACATCACGGTCACGCCGTCGGACAGGGTACCTGCCAGGGGGTCACACCAGACGGTGCAGACGGTCTGCCCATCGATCAGGACGGACAGGCTGTCCGTGTTGTCGGCAAAGGTCAGGCGGTGGAGGGCGGACAGATCCACCCCTGTGTCAAAGTCGGCGGTGAATCCGTCCCGATCCTGCACGGAAATATGGCCGTCCGGGGTCAGCGTGAAGGCGATACCGGAGTAGGCCAGGCTGTCGTTCTGGATGATCTGCCGCAGGGTGACGGTCAGACTGCCGTAGGACAGGACGGTATCAAAGGAAAGACTGCCGCCCCGCAGGCCGTAGTTGTCCCCCACCATCTCCTTTGTGAAGAAGGCGTAGGAGCCAAAGGCACGGCACCGGAGCTGTCCGTCCAGGATGATGGCATTCTCCAGGGAGTAAAAGCCAAAGCTGTCCCCGGCCATGTAGTCGTCCACGGTCTCCGACATATCCATAGTATAAGTGTATTCCTTCCACTTATAGTTGAGCTTCCCGTTCCCGGCAAGCTGTCCCTCCCCGGCAGGGGCAGGTTGCTCACAGTCGGCGTAGGTGCTGTAATCCGGGGTGGTCTCACCCGGATCCACCGGCTCCTCCTCCCGGTAGTCCTCAAAGTTGTCGTGGAAGTCCCGGGCCGCCTCCTCGGTCTTGAACAGAGCCATGTAAGCCACATCGGCATAGTGGGAACCCTTCACGGAGGTGAATACATCAAACCGCAGAGCGGTCAGCTGGCCGGTGTACAGCCGGTTGGCTCCCAGGTTGAGCAGGACATACTGCCAGTCCTCCCCGGCGGCATAGGTGAAGTGCAGGGAAGCCGCTTCCTGGGTGTTGCATTCATCGGTGATGAAGAACATCTGTCCCTGACGGGGGGCATCTGCATCCAGCCTGACCTTGATCAGCAGGTACTTGTACGCCGAGGTCTTCACCGGTGTGCCGGGAATATTCAGGAATGCGTAAGGGTCTCCCGCATCGGTGTTGGGCTTGAAGCGGGTGAAGGACTCCCCGTCCTCCTCCGTGTAGGTGACGGTCATGGCGTTGATACCGCCGCAGACAGACACACCGCCCGGACTGTCAAAATACATCACCGAGCCCATGTGGGGGGCGGGGTCATACGCCACGGCCACCTGGGGCACGGTGGGCGTGCCGTACAGGGAGGAGGGCAGGCTCTTGTACTTGACGGAGACAGGCAGGGAAAGGCCGCTGTTGACGGTGCCGTTGACAAAACAGCGTTGGGACGCATGTCCGCCCCGGGTCATGGCGGATACCCCGGCGGCATCATACAGCACCACCAGGTACTCCCCGGCAGACAGGGGTGCCCCGGCAGGGAAGGTGAAGGTCAGGTAGGACTTGCCGGAAAGGCCGGTGAAGGTGTGGTCGGCCACCGGGTCACAGAGCAGGGAGGTATCATAGTCCTCCACGAAGGGGAACAGGCTGACCCGCACACTGCCGTTGCCGTTCACGGGCAGGGAGAGGGTCACAGCATCCCCGGTGAGGAAGATTTGGGCGACCATGACATCGGATCCACCCAGGGAGCGGGTACGGTCTGTGCCCGCCGGGGCGAAGGTTACATCGGCATCCGGAGAGGCGGGCTGTGCTTCCGCCGTGTACGACAGGGAAGCAGTGGAACCGACAGGCATGGGCGTGATGGCAGCCATACCCAGGGTCAGGAATGCGCAAAGGGTACACAACAGCTTTTTCATAGGTACAGACCTTCCTTTATGTAGAATTTGAGGTACCGGTTCACTTTCCGCCTGACCGCCCGGGGCATCAGGGACGGAAGGCATCGAAGAGCGCCTGGATGACAGCCCGGGAGGCTGTCGCCCGGCCTTGGAGCATCTCGGAGGAGCCGCCGCCACGGGCAGACAGAGCGGATTGGATGGCGGGGGCATACCGCTTCAGATCCAGGGTATCCGAACCCCGGCCGATGACATAGGTGTAGCCGGAGTCATCATCGCCGGAGAATACCCCGCACAACAGCCCGCACTTCCCGGCCGCCCGGTTGAGCAGCTGCCGCATGGCCAGGGCGTCCATCCCCTTGTCAAACAGGCAGATACTGCCCTCTGTCCGGGGCAGGGCGGCGGCCCGGATGTCCCACAGCTCCCGGCGCAGGGTGGCAAGAGCCTTTCCGGCTTCCTCCAGCTCCGCCTTCATCCGGGCATACCCCTCGACCACATCCCCCTGCCTGGCCGACAGGTCGGCGGCGATGGTGGCCACAGCGGCATAGCGGCGGCGGTAATCCTCCAGAGCCGGGGCACCGGCCAGCATATGCAGCCGGATGCCGCCCTTGTAGTGCATGGCATCCAGGATCTTGATCAGCCCGATCTCCCCGGTGTTGTCCACATGGGGCGCGCAGCAGGCACAGCGGTCTATGATGCGGTCGTCACAGCCGACAGTGACGATCCGCACCGACCCGGTCAGTGCCCGCTTGGAGCGGTAGGTCATGGCGGCCAGCTCCTCCGGGGAGGGGTACTCCGCCCGTACAGGCAGACAGTCCCGGACTACCCGGTTGGCCTCATCCTCGATCTCGTCCAGTTGCGCCCGGGTCAGCACGCCGCTCACATCCAGCGTCACATCCTCGTCCCCCAAGTGGAAGCCCACATTGTCAAAGCCGTACCGGCTGTGGATCAGCCCGGACAGAATGTGCTCCCCGGTGTGGCACCGCATCCGGCGCAGGCGGGTCTCCCCGCACACCTGCCCGTCCACGACACTGCCCGCCGGGATGGCCTCGGAAACGGTATGGGTGATCACGCCCGCATCATCCACCTGCACATCCAGCACGGGAATGCCGTTGATCCGCCCGGTATCGGCGGCCTGTCCGCCCCCCTCCGGGAAGAAGGCTGTCCTGTCCAGTATGAGGGCGTATGAGCCTGCCGCTTGCCCCGGCGTGCAGGACTGCACACAGGCTGTGAAGGTAAAGAGATGGCTGTCCCGGTCAAAGAGCCGGACGGTCCTTTCTGTATTTTCCATATATATAACCATTCCTTTCTTGCGGCCGACTTTCCCGCACGAGCGGATCGGTTCAAATTTATTATATACGAAAAAAAGGCGGTTGTCAATGCTTTCACGCATAAAACAACCGCCGTACATGTGGATAGGTGTTACCGTTCAGCCACACCTCTCAAGAACTTTCAAAAACTGATGTCAGGCATGCTTCAGATCATATGCTTGATATACCGCAGCTTCAGCCGGGTGGGGAGCGGAATATACCGCTTCAACTCACGGCGCAGGCAGACATAGCAGGTGGCCACTTCTTTCATTTGGGCAACCGTCATGCCATGGCCAAATTCCTCGGCGGCGATGGCCTCCATGACCAGATGCAGATCAGGCAGGCTCATGTCGTCGTCACGGGGGGACTGCTTTGCACCGTCCCCGGTAAGCTCTTCGGTCAGCCGGTCAGCATAGGCATCCCGGAATTCGCCGGGTTGCGGCGACAGGCCGTACAGGGAGAGCAGGTTGATCACTGCGTCCGACAGCTCCAGTGCCATCTCCCGGCGATCCTGCTCGCTGGTGTGCTCGCCGAAGTGGCTGTCCAGCACCTGGGATACCAGGCTCTGTCGGTGCGCCTCGGCTTCCCGGGCACGCCTTACAATGAAGGACAGGATCAGGATCACCGCACCTAGCCCTACCAGGATGAGAAGGCCAATGCCGGTGGTGCGCAGAACCCCGGCGGAGTCGTCGTCGCCGGTCTCGTCTTCGGTCTCGTTCCCATCGCCGGTTTCCGGGATGTCGGTCTCCACAGGCTGGCTCTCGTCGCCATCCCTGTCGTCGGTCTCGGTTTCCACCGGCGGCTGAATGGGGATGTCAGGCAGTGTCCCGCCGATACCCTGGGAGCCGTACATGGCGGTGTAGTAGGCGGGCGTGGTCTCGTACGGTACCCAGCCGATGCCGTCAAAGTACACCTCCACCCATGCGTGAGCCTGATAGTCGTGGACATACCCGCCATACACGAAGTCTGTGCTGGACAGCTTGGTCAGGTCGCTGGCGATGTACCCCTCCACATACCGAGCGGGGATGCCGTACTCACGCAGGATCAGAGCCACCGCCGAGGCAAACTGCACACAGTAGCCCTCCTTGGTGTTGAAGAGGAAATTCTCCACGCCGTCCATCGTAGGATCCACCGAGGACAGATCCGGCGTGATGGTGTAGGAACAGCCCATGGTGCCGATGATGTAGTCGATGACCTGCCGCACCAGCTGGTTTCGCTGTACCGTTGCATCGGCAAACGCCGCATTGCGGACGCTGGCCATCGGGAGTGAGGTCTGTGCGGCGATGGTGTCGGCCAGCTCGGCAATGGCGGCACTGCCTCCCACCTGGGTGTAGGTGCGGTAGACGAAGTCGCTGTAATCCCAGTCCAGTGCCAGGCTGTCAAGGAGGGCGGTGCGCTCTGTGTCGGTCATGGTACGCTCGTACTGGTAGAACAGCGGGTCGCTGGCGGTGGGGGACATACTGGATATATACACGCTGTACACCCGCCCCCCGTTGACGCCGATGGACAAGCCGCCGTAGGCGGTACTTACGGTATAACCGTTTTTGATCTTCTTCACCAGGTTGGTGTCGTGGTAGAAACGGAAAATACGCTCCCCGTCCGTGCCCTTGTAGGTGTAGGTGAACAGGGTGGTGCCGTCCTGATTGTCGTATACTGTCAGATTCAGCCGGCTGGGAGAGGAAGGATCGGCATTCACATCGCCGTCAGGCAGGTACGAGCGGATGAGCAGGGCTTCCTTTTCCAGGGTGTAGGCGGCAACCAGATTCCCAACATTCTCCGACCAATGTTCATTGATCATGACCGGGGCGTATGCCATGGAGGCGTAGGAGATGCCGTTGTCCTTGAAGCCCCGCCCGGTGCGGATGCCGTCAAAGTAGTTCACATAGGTCAGCTCGCTCTCCTCCATGGTGCCGTAGTCATACAGACTGAAGGTGGGAGCAACGGTGGTGGGGAAGTAGCACAGGGAGGAAGGACTGTTCACCCGGCGGGCATGGAACAGCACATTGACAAAGCCGTACTCCAGATTGGACTTGTACCGGGTCAGAAGATTCTCGTTGTACTCCGGATCGTCCACCAGTTGACTCGCCATGCAGTGGTAGAAATTGTACCGCAATGTTTCAGAAGGGCTGTCGGAGGTGCCAAAGAGGGAGCGGTAGTCGGAGAAGGTCTCCTTGTCGGCGGCAGTCCAGCCGCCATCCACATAGTCGGTGCCGATCCATCCGGTCATGTAGTAGTTGGTGTTGTACCGGGCTTCCACATAGAATATCTGCCGCCCGGTGAACTGCAACTGTTCCAGCTCGGTGGAGCGGTCCTTGAAGTTGTCACTGTTGGCCTGATACTCCAGCTCATCCAGTGCCTGGTCGTCCCCCCGGAGAACCGCTGTCACATAGTCCCGGGCGAAGGCAACCTTCTCGTCGATGGCTTCGATAGTGGAGAAATTACCCTTGATGAAGATGGCGGGCAGGGCCACGGCCAGGAGGCAGACCAGGCAGGCGGCGGCGGACACGAAGCCACCCATGGCCCGCCGGGCCTGTTCGGTGGTGCGGTCATACCGCCTGACGGCCCGCACCTGCTTCCGCTCCTCCCTGCGGTTGGCCACAGAGGCGGGATCCCCTGCGGTTTCCTTTGCGGCAATATTCTTTTTCGGTTTCGGCTTGCGCTTCTTCTTGTCTGTGAAGTAGTCGTTCAGCTCATCCTCCACCGTGACCGGTCTGTCCCGGTGCTTCTTCTCACGCCGGGCCTGACCCTTGGCTTCCTTGCGTGCCAGGCGGGCGGCCTCGGCTTCGGCATAGGAGGCAGGCAGGACGGGGCGGTCGCTGTCCTCAAACAGGCTCAGCTCGGTATCGTAGTGTTTGGTATCCTTGACCAGGTAGAGCCGGTCGTAGGCCGCCATGACCAGAATGGCGGCAAAGGAGGCAATGACCAGGGCAATGCCCAGGTTGGAGGAAATGCGGTTGGAGTAAATATTGAAGGTCAGGATGCACACCAGGCAGGAGGTGCAGACGATGGCAGGGGGGATCAGTCGCACACGGCGGACAAGGCAGAGGGTGAACAGGACGGAGAAGAGCAGGATCAAAAGGCTGATGCCGTACCTCAGAAGCTCTCCGGTGGGGGTGGCAGACGGAATGGGCACCTCGTACTGTATGTAGGTAAGGTAGCCCACCCGGTAGAGCCGCTCCAGACAGCCGTTGAACAGAGCCAGTACGCCATAGAGAAGATCCTGCCCCAGCCGGGGCACTGTGACCAGCCTCCAGATAAACAGGGAGGCACCGGCGGCCAGAGCGATGAGGGACTGGATGCGCCCGTAGCAGAAAAGGGCACACAGGGAGACCGTCAGGAGGGAGAAGCCGAAGATGTAGCTGTTGGACACGCCGTATTCCAGGGCGCTGGACAGGAAGATGGTCAGCCCCGCCACGGCGGCCCAGATGACCAGTGCCCGGCAGATATAGCCGCCTATCCGGAAGGCCGGGTGCCGGCCGGCCTTGTCCGGCGGGCAGATGAGAGGACGCTTGTGTATGGGGAGCAGGGCACGCTTGGCCTGCTTCTTTTCCCGGCGGCGCTGGGCACGGGTCTTTTTGGGTGGGGTGCCGGGTGGCACCGGGCGGTCTTGCTTTTTCTTCTTACTCATGTGTGTTTCCTCCCTCCTGCGGGGCGGCGGATGGGTCGCCGAGGGTGCCGCTGATCATCAGGGACATGCCGCTGACAGAAAGCTGTTCCCGGCAACTCTCCAGATAGGAGGCACGCTCCTTCGGGTAGCGGTACCGCTCCTCCGGATTGTACAGCAGTACCTCTGCCGAGCCGAAGCCTACAGCGTCCGAAAGGCCGGGCAGGTCGGTCAGGGAGGACAGCATATCCTGATCCAGGGTGGGCACCACGAAGAGCTGTTTGGCACTCTCGGTGTCGCCTACCATGGCGGTGAGCCGGGTGACAGACTGCTCCGGGGCGCACAGGGGCGCAGTGCCGAACAGGTGGTAGATGCGCTCAAACTCATCCACCCCCCGCAGGGGATAGGCGAAGAATCCGGTATCGGAGCGGCGGTCGAACCAGAGCAACAGCACCTCATGCCCCACATGGAGCTCGGCCAGCACACTGGCAATGGCCAACTCCACCACACCGTCGGCCAGATACTCGTTCATATCCTCATACAAGGCCGGGGTAGCCAGCTCATGGACATTCAGTGCCGGAGCAGGAGCGGATGAACTGGCTTCCGGGGCTTTTGCTGTAGACTCGCCGGAGAGGATCCGGGCAGCGGTGGCCCGGTCAGACAGCCGCCGGTTCAATTCCTCGTCGGAAATGGCCCGGGTCTCCGGTGTCTCGCCGGAGCGGCGGCTGGCGAAGGCCTGCTGATCCAGCATCTGCTTCTTCAGGGCGGCACGCTCCTTGCGGGAGAGCCTCTTCTTTTTTTCTTTCCCGGCGGTGGTTTGGGCATTCGATCCGGCTGTGTCGGCACTTTCCCCGGCAGTTTCATCCTTGGGTGGCTGATCCGGGAAGTGGGCAGCCAGATCGCAGAATACGATGGTCTGATTGGAGGTACCGGTGTTGTACTCCTTGACCATGAAGGTCTCTGCCTTGGAGGACAGCTTCCAGTGGATGCTCTTGAGGGGGTCTCCGGCCCGGTACTCCCGGATGTCGCTGACCTCCAGCTTGTCCACCACCAGCGGGGAGAGCACCGTGCGGGCGGTGGAGTCGGACACGGACTGGGCCAGCATCTCGTCCACAGACAGGCGGCGGGGGAGCACATACACCGTGGTGGTGCTTTCGATGGGCACCTGCACCCGGAACAGGCGGAAGAAGTCATACACATAGAAGCACCGTACCCCGATGTCATAGGTGCCCCGGAAACGGAAGCGCACGGTGTTCTTCATGTGGTAGCCGGACAGGGGAGCCATGGCAAGCCGCACCATCCGCTCCGTACAGCGGACACCGTTGGACTGGGGGATGGAGACCATGGCCTCAATAAAGGGAAAGGCCAGGGGAGCGTGGTTTTCCAGCCGGAACTCATAGGTGTAGGGGGTGTCCTTCCCGGTGGTGGCGGTGTCGGACAGCATACTGACAGACAGGGCGACCCTGGCGACCAGCGTGTACAGTAGGAGCAGAACGGGCAGGATCAGCATGAACCAGAAGAAAATGTGGGACACCTTGGAGAGCAGTGCCTGGGTGAAGATGAGGGACAGAGCCAGCAGGGCAAGGTAAGCGGGAAAGCGGGAGGTGCAGACCACCGTCCGATCCTCCCGGTTTCGCTTTCCCTTCCGGTGCGCCTTTCCACCCCGGATCCGGCGCAAGACCCGGCCTGCAAGCCGGGACAGAAGCACCACGGGGCGGGACAGCAACCAGGGGAGGGAATGCTCCCCGGTCTGTCCGGCGTTCTCCTCGGCCTGCCGGAACACCGCCAGGTAAAGGTACAGAACAGCCGCAGTGAGAAGGACAGCCACAAACAGGAGCAGGATGGGTGCCACAGCCCCTACCGCATAGGTGACTGTATTTTCCACCGCCTCTGCCGCATCGGCGGGAGGCCAGGCGGTGGCGGCGGCTTTTCCGATGACCAGCCGGATCACGATGTCCAGAGCCAGCGTCAAAAGGGAGCCGCCCAGCGTCACGAAGGTCAGCGGGAGCAGGCGGCGGGCGGTGGTTCTGCCCATCTGCCGCAGGTTGGACAGGAGCAGGACAAGGGACAGGAACAGCCCGGCCAGCACCACCAGCCAGCCGATGCCCATCCCGTACAGGGCAAAGCGCAATCCGGTGGACACCCCGGACAGCTCAGACAGGGAAAGAAGCCCGGTCAGGGCTTGCGGGTGTGCGCCCAGGAAAAAACCGGCCAGCGAAAAGCCGGATGCCTTCCATTCCGTGGTCAGGGGAGAGGGCGTGGCGGTGCGGGTCAGGGAGAAGGAAAGGGAGGGCAGGGCGCAGAGGATCACGGCCAGGAGGGTACAAAGGAGCAGGACAGCGCAAAGGGTTGGCCTTGCGTGTTTCTTCATCCGCTGAAGAAGGACAGGCGCAGAACGCCTGCGCTTGCGGACAAAGGAGTGACCGCACCCGGGGCAGGCCTTGGTGCCCAGGGGCAGAACCTTCCGACAGTCAGGACAGCGGACACCCAGCGTGGTGCCACAGCCCATGCAGTAGGTCCTGTCGGCGGGCACATACTTCCCGCACTGGGGGCATTGCTTCATAGGTTCCATTCTGCGTGCTCCGTCTGATCATGCCTTGGCGGCATCGTGCTTGCCCTTGTAGGGAACCTCGGTGGTGCGCAGTATGTCGCTCAGCACCTCCATGTTGGTCTTATGGGTCAGCTTGGCCTCCTGGCGGAGCATGAGACGGTGGGCGATAGCCGGACGGAACAGAGCGGCAATATCGTCGGGGGTCACATAGTCACGGCCGTGCAGGAAGGCGTAGGCCTGCGCCAGATGTACCAGTGCCACCGACGCACGGGGGGAGGCTCCCAGAGACAGTGAGGGGTGGCGGCGGGTGGCGGTGATCAGGGTGACGATGTAGGTGTACAGCGCATCATCTATGTGGATGCTGCCTACGAGTTGGCGTACCTGCCGCAGCTCCTCCATGCTCAGCACCTCGGACACATGGGACAGGGGATTGTCCGTCTTCCGGGCCTTGATGATGGAGACCTCCTCCGCCGGGGAGGGGTACCCCATGCTGATCTTCAGGGCGAAGCGGTCAAGCTGGGCCTCGGGCAGGGGATAGGTGCCCACATATCCGGCCGGGTTCTGGGTGGCGATGACCATGAAAGGATCCGGCACCGGCATGGTGTTGCCGTCCACCGTGACCTTGCCCTCCTCCATGGCCTCCAGAAGGGCGGACTGGGTCTTGGGCGAGGCACGGTTGATCTCATCCGCCAGCAGGAGGTTGCACATGACCAGCCCCTCCCGGAACTCAAACTGCTCCTTCTGACGGTTGTACACAGGGAAGCCCGTGATGTCGGAAGCCATGACATCGGGGGTGAACTGGGCACGGCGGAAGTTCAGGCCGGTCACTTTGGCCAACGCACAGGCCAGGGTGGTCTTACCGGTGCCCGGCACATCCTCGATCAGCACATGGGAGCCGGCCAGCATGGCAGTCAGGAGCAGGATCACTTCCGTGCGCTTACCGACCACGACCTTTTCCACCTCATCGGCGGCGGCCGTCATTTTCCTGTAGGCGGCATTCATTTCGGGGGACAGGAGGGACTGATTTTTGTCGCCGGATCCTTCGCTGACAGTTTCAGGAACAGCCGTAAGCACGGCGTTGTTGCTTTCTGTATTCATGGCACGACATCCTTTCTCTTTGTGCGTATCGGTCGCAAAAACTCGCCCGCTCATTATACCATACTCCGCCCGGTTTAGCAAGACTTACCGGAAGGCTTTTTGAAATTTTCCGCCGCTTTGTGAAAAATGTTTACATTTTCATTACATCCCGTTGACAAACATCCACTGACATGGTATAATGTAGATGCGATGTGTCAGACTGCCAAGGTGCTGGCAGATACTTCGGAGCAGGAGGACGGTTGTGTCATGAAGAAAAGATGGAGAATTCTGTCGTCTGTGCTGGCCTGCCTGATGCTGACAGGCTCCCTTGTCGCCTGTGGCAACAACACGGAAGGCTCTACGGACACTTTGACCAACAGCACGGTGTCGGAGGTGGAGACCCAGGAGCTGAAGGACTGGTTGCCGGATGATCTGAACTACAACGGGGATGAGATCACCATCATCAGCCGGTACCGGGAAGGCTGGACCTCCGGCGAGATCAGCGTGGAGAAAAGCAATGGCGAGCCGGTCAATGATGCCGTGTATGAGCGGAATCTGGTGGTACAGGATCGACTGGGCGTCGTCATTACAAGTATTGAGGATAAGAACGCCGACCAGAACACCGTGGTCAACCTGGTGAAGAAGGCAGTGCAAACCGAAAGTGATGAGTATGATATTCTGGCCTGCGCCTGCTACCTCATGCTCAATGAGAGCCTGAGCGGCACCTTTGCCAACCTGCGGAATGCGGAGTATCTGGACTTCAGCAAGCCCTGGTGGTCTCAGGGCTTCAATGAAGTGGTGGAGTACCAGGGCCTGCAGTACGGCGTGACCGGTGCGGCCCTCCTGTCCATGTACCGCTTTGCCTTTGTCACGCTGTTCAATAAGCGGCTGTTCGACGAGGCGGGCATCAGCTACCCGTATGACAATGTGCGGAACGGCTCCTGGACGCTGGACTATCAGACCAGCATCCTGACCACCTTCCACCGGGATAACGGGAACGGCACACAGGACACCGTCGGCGATGTGTACGGCTTGACCACCGGCTCCTACATCAGTGTGGATCCGTACTGGAGCGCCTGCGATGTGCCCATCCTGGCCAAGGACGAGTACGGCGAGTATCAGTTTGTGTTCGATATGGAACGCCTGCATTCCGTCTGTGATAAGCTGATGACCATGTTCTATGGCAGTGACAATGCCACCTATGTGTGGCCGAACGGCGCACTGGACGCCGAGCAGGAGGACATCCGGGATATGTTTGCCGACGGGAACGCCGCCATGGCTACCATGCGCCTGCTGGAACTGGAATCCGCTGTGATGCGGGACATGCGCGATGAGTATGGTGTATTGCCCATGCCCAAGTTCGACGAGACACAGACCCAGTATAAGACACTGCTCCACGACCAGTTTACCGTGCTGGCTGTGCCGACAACCATTGGTGACGACCGACTGACGGAGTTGAGTGCCGTCATGGAGGCTTTGGGCAGTGAGAGCTACAAGCGGGTGAAGCCGGCCTACTACGACACCACCCTGCGGGCCAAGCTGGTCAAGGATCCGGATTCTGTCGAGATGATGGATATCATATTTGACAATGTCTACATTGATGCGGGCATCATTTACACTTCCGCCCTGTCCAGCTTCCATGACGCATTCCGGGGCATCATGACAAACAAGGACAAGGGCAATACTGTCACCTCGACCTATAAAACAACGGCAAAACAGGCGCAGACTGCCCTGAACCGTATGGCAAAGAAACTGAATAAGCTGGTGGAGAAGGACGGGTGAGCCATCACCCATCCCCGCTTTCGTACCCTGTAGCCGGAAAAGGCAGACACAGATAATCATAAGGAGAGTTTTTTCATGAAACTGATGGAAGACCGCATCCGTAAGGATGGCATTATTGAAAACGGGGATGTGTTGAAGGTGGGGAGCTTCCTCAACCAACAGATCGATGTGGACTTTATCCGGACATGCGGGCAGGAATTCTACCGCCTGTTCGGCGGTGAGCAGTCGGGGGTGACAAAGATCCTGACCGTGGAGGCCTCCGGTATCGGTCTTGCCTGCCTGTGCGCCATCCCCTTCGGCGTGCCGGTGGTCTTCGCCAAGAAGTCAAAGTCCAACAATATCAGCGGGGAGGTCTACACGGCCCCGGTGTACTCCTTCACTCACGGGACGACATACACCGTCATGATTCCCAAGTCCCTCCTGTCCCCCGGGGACAGGGTGCTGTTCATCGACGACTTCCTGGCTCGGGGTGCCGCCCTGGAGGGGCTTGCGGACATATGCCATGCGGCAGGAGCCACCGTGGTGGGCGCAGGCATCTTTGTAGAGAAAACATACCAGGGCGGCGGCGAGGCCCTGCGGAAGCGGGGCATCCGGGTGGAGTCCCTGGCCCGCATCCGCTCCATGAGCCCGGAGGAAGGGGTGCAGTTCTGCTGAGCGGGACTGGTGAAAAAAACGGGTGCACAGAGGGGTGCATCCGCTTTCAGTCTGTATGACTTTCGTGATAGTCAGGGCATTTCAGAGAGGAGAAACTCTTTCTGTACATATACTTTCGGAGGGAACCAGAACCGGTTCCCTCCTTTCGATTCCCGCACGCATGAACGGCACAGGCTACGGCGCAGGGGCTTTCGGTCAGACTTGCTCACGCCTCCATGATTGCCAGAACCCGTTTCAGCTTCTCCCGCACCCTTTCTTCGGCGGGGACGAGAGGCAGGCGCAGGGCATCCTGGCACAGACCCAGCATGGAAAGCGCCGCCTTGACCGGAATGGGATTGACATCGGCAAACAGCGCATCGCACAGCGGAAGCAGCTCTGCCTGGATCCGGGTCGCCGTGGCGGTGTCTCCCTCCCGAAAGGCCTGGCACATCCGGCTGACCTTCCCCGGGTACAGGTTGGACACCACGGAGATGACACCCCGGCCGCCCAAGGACATAAGGGGAACGGTCATGTCATCGTTGCCGGAATACAGGGGCAGACTGTCTCCGCAAAGCCCCGCCACACGGGCGGCGAAATCCACCTGCCCGGAGGCCTCCTTCAGCCCGACGATCCGGGGGTGGGCGGCAAGAGCCGCACAGACCTCCACCGGCAGGCGGCATCCGGTGCGGGAGGGCACATGGTACAGGATGATGGGAAGGGAAACGGCATCGGCAATGGCGGTGTAGTGCGCCACCAGCCCGGCGGGGGATGCCTTGTTGTAGTAGGGCGTGACCACCAACAGCCCGTCACAGCCCACCTTCTCCGCCATCCGGGACAGGGCGATGGCCCGGAGCGTGTTGTTGCTCCCGGTGCCGGCAATGACCGGGATGGACTTCTGCATTGCCTTGCCGTCAGCACCGGCATCTCCCCGCCGGGCGGCCCTGGCCTCGGACACGGCGATGGAGAACAGATTCCTCTTTTCCTCATCGGTCAGGGTAGGGGATTCCCCGGTGGTGCCGCACACGATCAGCGCATCGGCTCCCCCGGCTATCTGACGGCGCACCAGGCGGGTGAATGCTTCATAATCCACGGCAGGGGGCGTGTAGTCGCCGCCGGAGGCCGGGGATGACTTCATGGGGGTCACAAGGGCAGTGCCACAGCCCTCAAACAGGAGCGGATGGGTATGTTCCATATCCTATTGACCGTAGCCTGCGCTTTGCGTAGGCTTCCTTTCATGGAAATGTTCGTCAGACAAGGGGCGGACTTCCGGGGCTTTCTGATATCCTGGGGAGGCGGTTCTGCTGTCTTCTGTAAAAACAACGCTGGTTCTCCGGAAAAGAGACGGCAAAAACATAGCAGAACGCACCGAAACATACACAATACACATTTTTGAAAGTTCTTGGGGGTCTGCATGCACTGGCAACATCCGGCATCGCCGGTGGAGCCAGTGCTGTTCTTCTCAAGAAGCCCCCAGGCGTTCTCCCGTGCCCTACCTGAACTGTAACCATCCCCCGGAACTTGTTGAAAGTTTATTCGGAAAGCCCTTGCAATTCGGCGGAATATGATATATAATATATGCGGATGATACAAACTGCCGAAATCCGTCGTCTGACACCCCAGTATATGCGGCAAGGGGTGCCGTGGCGCAGGCGGATGAGGCAGAAAGCGGAAAGGAACTGTCCATGAGCCAACCCATACTCAACCGGCGTATTGATACCGACCTGAAGACCTCCGACTTTGCCTATGATCTGCCCCCGGAGCTGATCGCCCAACACCCCACCGAGCGGCGGGATGCCTCCCGGCTGATGGTGCTGAATCGGGCGGACGGCAGTCTGGCTCACAGGCATTTCTACGATATTGTGGAGTACCTGAACCCCGGCGATGTGCTGGTCATCAACGACTCCAAGGTGATCCCCGCCCGGCTGTACGGCCACGCCGAGGGAAGGGAGGAGGCTGCACTGGAGTTGCTTTTGCTCCGGCAGAGGGAGCTGGACACCTGGGAGTGCCTGGTCAAACCGGGCAAGCGTGCCCGTGTGGGCTCCCGGTGCGTGTTCGGGGGCGGCATACTGACCGGGGAGGTGGTGGACATCGTGGAGGAAGGGAACCGGCTCATCCGTTTCTCCTTTGACCACGGGAAGTATGAGAATATATACAACATCCTCCATGAGATCGGACTGATGCCTCTGCCTCCCTACATCACGGAGCAGTTGCAGGATAACGACCGCTACCAGACCGTGTACGCCAAGGAGGAAGGCTCTGCCGCCGCCCCCACCGCCGGACTGCACTTTACCAAGGAACTGCTGGAGACCCTGAAACAGAAGGGCGTCGCCATCGCCCCGGTCATGCTCCATGTGGGACTGGGCACCTTCCGCCCGGTCAAGGAGACCAACATCACAGACCATGTCATGCACACGGAGTTCTTCTCGGTTCCGGCGGAATCCGCAGACAGGATCAACGCCTGCCGGGCCGCCGGGGGGCGGGTGGTCTGCGTGGGCACGACCTCCTGCCGGACGCTGGAGTCAGCGGCGGCGGAGGACGGCACCGTCCGGGCCATGTCCGGGGACACCGGCATATTCATCTATCCGGGATACCGCTTCAAGGCCACGGACTGCCTCATCACCAACTTCCACCTGCCGGAGAGCACCCTGCTCATGCTGGTCTCCGCATTCTACAGCAGGGAAAAGATCATGGAGGCCTACCGGGAGGCGGTGAAGGAAAGGTATCGGTTCTTCTCTTTCGGGGATGCTTGCCTGATCCTGTGATACCAATCGGTTGTAGATACACAGGATGTTTACTGTGCGTTGCCCCCTTTCATTTCCAGCAGTAAGAGCCGGATGAACTTCCTGAATGCAGTTGACAGAATCACGATACCGTGATATAATAGGATCAGAGAGAAAAAGCAAAATAGGGGGGAATGAAAATGCCCGTATTGTCGAGATTCTACGGTATCACCATCAGAATGTACTTTTTGCAAAGCGAGCACAATCCGCCACATATCCATGCCATTTATAACGATGATGTGGCGGCCATAGATTTTATGACAGGCCGGGTGCTGGAAGGGCACCTTCCCAACAAGGCCATGAGTATGGTGCAGGAATGGATCTCCCTGCATAAAGGTGCTTTGATGGAGATCTGGGAAACGCAGGAGTTCAAGGAGATCCCGCCACTTGAGTGAGAAGGAGGTAAGGATATGTTTCACAAGATCAAGAATGTATCTGCGCTCCCTGAGTACAGGCTTTCCGTCCAGTTTTCGGAGGGTGTCACCAAAATTTACGATGTGAAGCCATTGTTCACAAAAATACCTGCTTTCACAAGACTGGAAGCACATCCGGGTGAATTTCCCTGTGTATCGGTAGATACCGGCGGATACGGCATTGTTTGGGACGATAACCTTGACCTTTCCTGTGATGAGCTTTGGGAGAATGGCGTGCGGATGGATACTCCGTTTGACGGACTGATGGCTTTCAGTGATGCAACGGAGCTTTGGGGTCTGAACGAAAGCACCTTGCGCAAAGCCATTGCCTACGGAAAACTGGTCAATGGCGTTGATGTCTGCAAATTTGGCAAACAGTGGGTGGTTTCCGTTGCAGCGATGAAAAGGGAGTACGGAGAAAAACCAAAACCCGTGTAGTCCGTTCACGCAGATCGGTTGTACAGTATACCGGTCGGCAGGCTTTTCATACCTTCATACCATACTCTTCGGAGAAAGATACAGATCGGATACAGAAAGGAACAACAATCATGAAAAATCAGATCATCATGCTAAACACAGTCACAGGTGGCCAGATGAACAGCTTCATCATCACCACCGACGATGGCAAGGTCATCGTCATGGACGGCGGCTTCAATCAGGATGCAGACAACCTGATCGACTGGCTGAAAAAGCTGACAGGTCAGGAAGTACCCCATGTGGACGCCTGGTTCTTCAGCCATCCCCACCTGGATCACATCTCGGCCTTTGTCCAGATCATGGAGACCAAGCCGGAGGCTTTGGATGTGGAGAGAGTATACTACAATTTCCCCTCCCTCCAGTACCTGGCCGCCGAGGAACCCAACGAGATCACCCCGGTTCGATTCTACAAGATCATGCCCACCTTCGCCGAGAAGTGCGTCATCATCTCAGCCGGCGATGTGTATGACATCGGCCATGCCCACATTGAGGTGCTCTGCTCCCCCAGCCCGGAGTACAGGCACAATGTGTTCAACAACGCCTCCTGCGTGCTGATGCTGACCCTGGGTGGCAAGAAGACCCTGTTCTTAGGGGATGCCGGCCGGGAAGAGGGAGAAAAGATGCTCCGGATGTATGCCGGCACCGATAAGCTGAAGGCGGACTATGTGCAGATGGCTCACCACGGACAGAACGGGGTGGAGAAGGACTTCTACGAGGCGGTGGCTCCCACCGGCTGCCTGTGGTGCACACCCCGGTGGCTGTGGGAGAACAACGCCGGAAAGGGGTATAATACCCACATCTTCAAGACCATCGAAGTGCGGGGCTGGATGGAGGAGCTGGGTGTCAAGGAGCACTACATCCTGATGAACGGCGTGCAGACCCTGGAGCTGTGACGGATGCCCGGCAGGAATGAACGGTGAACTGAACCAAAAGCCAAGGATCCTTGCCGTGGTGGGCTGTACCGCCGGGGGCAAGACCGCCCTGACCGTGGAGCTGGCCCGGCGGCACGGGGGGGAGGTTGTCTCCTGTGACTCCATGCAGATCTACAGGGGCATGGACATCGGCACCGCCAAACCGGATGCGGCGGAGCAGGCCGGCATTCCCCACTGGATGCTGGATGTGGCCGACCCGGCTGACCCCGGGGGCTACTCCTGCGCCGACTATGTCCGGGATGCCGGGGCGGCGGTGCGGGACATCCTGTCCCGGGGGAAACTGCCCATCCTGTGCGGGGGGACTGGCCTGTATTTGGATGCGTTCCTGCGGGGAGGCACCTTTGCGGTGACAGAAACCGATTCCGCCCTGCGGGGGGAGCTGACTGCCATAGCCAATCGGGAAGGGCCGGAGGCACTCCATGCCATGCTGGCCGAGGTTGACCCGGAGAGTGCGGCGGCCATCCATCCCCACAATGTCAAGCGGGTGATCCGGGCATTGGAGATCTACCGCACCACCGGGCGGAAAAAGAGTCAGCTGGATATAGAGTCCCGGACAGCGCCGTCCCCCTGGGATGCCCTTGTGGTGGGACTCCGGTACAACGACCGGGCCATCCTGTACCGCCGTATCGACCGCCGGGTGGATGCCATGCTGGCCGGGGGACTGGTGGAGGAGACACGCCGCCTGCGGCAGGCGGGGATCTTCGATGTGTGCAGTACCGCCGCCCAGGCCATCGGGTATAAGGAGCTTTTCCCCTACCTGGACGGGGAGATGACGCTGGAGGAGGCGGCCGGGGTGCTCAAGACAGCCACCCGCCGCTATGCCAAGCGGCAGATCACCTGGTTTTCGGCCAGGGACTATGTGCACTGGGTGGACGCAGATAGCCCTGATGGGGAACGAGATTTTGAAGATATTGTAAACAATGTGGAAAAACTCTTTTCTGATCCGTGAAAATGTGGTATACTATCCGGTAACGGCAGAAAGAAGGCGTACCTGTGCGGGGAGGGACGGTCATGGAAACAAACGATACACAAGGCTCCTCCCTTCCTGCGGGAGAGGACACCGGTGGGACAAGCCCGGTCACAGCCCAGGCTACAGCCGGACATAGCGGGACGGCACAGCCCGGGAAGCAGACACCTCCCGCCTATGGCGTGCTGATCCGGCTGGGGCTGATCCTCCTGCTCGTGGGGCTGATCGGCTTTTCTGTCTACCAGTTGTACCGCCATATGACCCGGGGACTGAACACCCTGCGCACCCAGGAGGTCACGGATGTGTCCTATGCCACCCTGGAGCTGTACCTGTTCCGGGATGAGGCGGTGCTGACCGCCCCGGGCGGCGGCAATGTCTTTGCCTACCGGGTGCAGGACGGGGAGAAGGTGGCCGCCGGCACCCTCCTTTGGGATGGGTACACTACCTTTGACAGCCAGCAGGCCGCCACCCTGCAAGCGCAGTTGAATCTGTATGGGGAACGGCTGGCTCGGCTGGACGGCTTCTTCAGTCAGGGAACGGCGGCGCTGACGGATGCCAAGTCAGCCAAGGATCGGATCGAGTCGGATTACCGGGGCGTGCTGGCCTCCGTGTCCGGGGGCGACCTCCGGGCCATGGCCGGCTACTCTGAGCAGATGCTGGCCGCTATGGATCGGTACAGCATGCTGATCGGGAGCGGCGGCGGTGCGGCGGTTCAGCGGGAGACGCTGACAGCCGCCCGGGAGGCTCTGCTCCAAGGGCTGACCGCCGCAGGCAGTTTGCAGACCGACCAGGCCGGGTGGTTCTACTACGATACCGATGGCTATGAGTCCGTCTTTTCCTACAGCGATGTCATGACGGTCACACCGGCGGACTTCCGCCGCATGACCGGGGCTTCGGCTGAAACGGCGGCCTTTGGCACCGGGGGCAAGATGGTGTACAGTGCCGAGTGGTATGCTGTCTGTTCCGTGTCGCTGACTGAGGCGGCTTGCTTCACCGTGGGCGGCAGCTACACTATGCTGTGCGGAGACAGTGCCGGGTGCGAGATCCCCATGACCTGCGTCCGTGTGGATGCCGATGCGGAGGGAGCCCTGCTGGCGTTCAGGTCCATGGCCATGCCGGATGGGTTTGCCTTTGAGCGGCGGATGACCGTCCAGACGGCATATGCGTCCGTCAGCGGCTACCGCATACCGGAAAGTGCCGTGGTGACGGAGACATCTCCCACCACCGGGGAGCAGGTCAGCGGCGTGTATGTGCTGGAGGGGAATGTGGTTGCCTTCCGCCGGGTGTGGGTGCGTGAGAGCCGGGACGGCTACCTGATCGCCTACACCGAGGCGGAGGCAAAGGCTATCCTCGCCACCATGGACGAGGACAGGCAGACAGCCATCGGGGAGGACGGCTGGTCCTTCCTGTCCCTGAATGACAACATCATCGTCGGCGGCTCCGGACTGTATGACGGAAAGGTCATCGGATAGGCACGGGGCTGAGAGACGGAAAATACGCGAATACAGAAGGAGCAGAAAGGAAGGGATGCCAGGGTATGGAGCAGACGGAGGATTATCGGTACCTGGACAGCAACCTTGCCCACATCCGGGAGGAGCTGGACAGGGCTTGTCGGGAAGCCGGACGCTCCCCGGCGGAGGTCACGCTCCTGGCGGCGATCAAGAGCGCCGATGTGGGGCAGATCAATTACCTGCACCGGGTGCTGGGGGTCTGCGATGTGGGCGAGAATCGGGTACAGCAGCTGCTGGCCCGGTACGACCAGCTGGACAGGGAGGGTCTGCGGATCCACTTCATCGGCACCCTGCAAAGCAATAAGGTCAAGTACATCATAGATAAGGTGGATATGATCCAATCCCTGGACTCTCTGGGACTGGCTCGTGAGATAGAGAAGCAGTGTGTCCGGCACGACCGGGATATGGATGTGCTCATAGAGATCAACGCAGGGCACGAGGAGAGCAAGAGCGGTGTGGCACCGGAGGAGGCCGGGGCACTGGCGGCCGCTGTGTGCGGCGGGGACTTCCCCCACCTGCACCTGCGGGGCTTCATGACCATGGCACCCCGGAGCGACGAGGATACCTACCGGCACATATTTGCCAATGTCCGCACCCTGTGTCGCCGCATATGGGAGGACACCCTGGGACGGGACAGTCCCATGGTGCTCTCCATGGGCATGTCAGAAAGCTATGTCCCGGCCGCCGCCGAGGGGGCGACCCTGGTGCGGGTAGGACGGGGACTGTTCGCAAGGCCGGAGGGGACAGGGGCACCGTCCCCCGCGTGCGTACCCAGCCTTGACGGGGACACGAAGCATCCGTAAGAATCATAAAATCAAAAATAATAAATGATCGCAGAAAGCAGAGGAGGCAACCATGTCGAAGGTAATGGATTTCTTCAAGAAGACGAGCAACGATGAGCTGGAGGATCTGGATTCCGGGTACGACAACGACTACTACAAGGGTGCGTATGTGGAGGAGGATCACGGGGATCGGGATGACCGGGGCGGCGACCCTGACAGCCGGGGAAGGAAAGACCGCAACGATTCCTATGACCGCAGGGGCAGACAGAGAGCGGACAGCAGCTACAGCGACGGGGCGGACGACGGCGGATACTACGCAGGCCGCTCTGACCGCACCGGGGATGGGGATGGCTTGTATATGCCCAACAGCCGGGACGACCGTCGTCCCGACCGTCGGGACGACCGTCAGGACGACCGTCGGGGCAACCGCCGGACGGAGGAGCGGGCAGACAGCCGCCCCGCCCGCAGGAGCACCACCTACGAGGAGCCGGAGTACGACAGCCGTACCAGCCGCCGGTATGCGGAAGAGGAGGAACAGCCGTACATACCTCCCCAGCGCAGACCTGTGGTGGTGGCCGAACCGGATCCGGAGCCTGCCGGGGCTGACACGCTGTATTTTGTCCCCACCTCCGACAAGGACAGCCGGGAGGATATGGTAGACGGTATGCGGGATGGCCATGTGGTGGTGGTCAGTGTGGTCAAGCTGGAGGTGCCGGAGGTGATCCGCCTGTCCGACTACATACAGGGTGCCGTGTACGCCTTGGAGGGAGACCTGTTCCGCCTGGACAGAACCACCGTGGTGATGGTGCCGAAGGGCGTGGAGGTGGATCCGGACACGCTGGACATTCCCGAGGAGGATGCCGATGACATAGACGAAGAAGAGGAAGAGGACGACGGAGACGGCTACGGAGAGGATGACGACAGCGATGGCGATGGCGACAGCGACGAGCAGGAGGAGGACTTCTGACTGCGGCGGCGGGATGAAAGATCCTGTAACCTGCGTGTTGCACACAGCAGATGAAAACAAACAGAAGCGAACCTGTCCTGCCCATTGGCTGACCGGCCGCTTGTTCCGGCCGGGGAGGGCATAGAAACGCATGACACAGATCGCATATGTATTGGTGAATTTTATCGTCCTGTTCCTACAGGCGCTGCTGATCGCCATGTTGATCCGGGCGATCATGAGCTGGTTTACCATGGGGGAGGAGAATCGCTTAACCAAATTCCTCTATGTGGTCACGGAGCCGGTGGTGATGCCGATACGCAACCTGTGTGTGCACTTCGGCTGGTTCACGGATGTGCCTGTGGATATGCCCTTCTTCATCACCACCGTGATCCTGGGCTTCGCTTGCTTCATCCTGAGAAGCCTGTTCTGACGGAGGTGCGGTGTGGAGCAAAGCAAGCATGGGGGAACCGCCCCGGATGAGGACATCCGTGCCCTGTACGCCCGCCTGGACGATCTGTCGGCGGCGGCAGAGCGGGGTGAGCTGGCCATGACCGCTTTCCTGACCCCCCGGGAGGCGAAGTATGCCTGTGCCCGCCTTTCCCATCGGTTGTCCTGCGGCCTGGCTGTGTGCTGGGGCGGGTACGAGGAGGCGGCGCGGGTGCGCATGATCCTTCTTCCGGATTATGCAGAGGGGATGATCTCACAGGAGACCCTCTCTGCCAATCCGGCGGCGGCACTGGCCGGTGCCGGACTGGAGGAGCTGTCCGATGCCCTGCTTGCGGCGGTGACTGCCCTGCGCATCCGTGGCTCCGGGTACCGGACGCTGACCCACCGGGACTACCTGGGTTCCCTGATGGGAGCCGGACTGAGTCGGGATGCCGTGGGGGATGTGCTGGTGGAGAGTGACTGCTCCGCTGTGGTCATCTGCGGGGAGCGGATGGCCGCTTACCTGGCGGACAACCTGGAGAAGGTGGGGGCGGACACGGTGAAGGTCAGCCGCCTGTCGGCGGGGGAGAGACCGCAAGCCCGCCGCCTGACCCAGCCCATACAGGACACGGTGGCCTCGGAGCGGCTGGACTGTGTGGTGGCGGCTCTGTGCAACCTGTCCCGGGACAAAGCCCAGACCCTGATCCGGGGCGGACTCTGCGAGCTGGAGTACGAGCCGGTACAGGACTGCGACCGGGCGGTGGAGCCGCCTGCGGTGCTGTCGGTTCGTGGGTACGGGAAGTTCCGCATAGACACCCTGGGGGACAGGACCAGAAAGGGACGGCTTCGCCTCCTTGCGGTCAGGTATATTTGAGTAAGACCTATATTCTATCTAAATAAAGGAGTTTTCAGTTTTTTATGGCCAAGGATTACACAAGCACGCTCAATCTGCCGGCAACCGGCTTCTCCATGAGAGCCAACCTGCCCCAGAGGGAGCCGGAGACGCTGAAGTACTGGGACAGCATGGATCTGTACCACTCCATGCTGAAGGAACGGGAAGGGAAGCCTACCTTCCTTCTGCACGACGGCCCGCCCTTTTCCAACGGCAATATCCACATGGGCACGGCACTCAATAAAATATTGAAGGATTTCATCAATAAATCCAAGACCATGGAGGGCTACCGTGTACCCTACATTCCCGGCTGGGACAACCACGGCATGCCCATTGAGTCCGCCATCATCAAGAAGAACAAGCTGGATCGGCGCAAGATGTCCATCCCCGAGTTCCGTTCGGCCTGTCATGACTTCGCCGCCAAGTATGTGGATGTCCAGCGGAACCAGTTCATCCGCCTGGGTGTCAGTGGCGACTGGGCGGAGCCGTACCTGACCATGAAGCCCTCCTTTGAGGGGCGGGAGGTCAAGGTGTTCGGTGAGATGTACAAAAAGGGTTACATTTACAAGGGCCTGAAGCCGGTGTACTGGTGCCCCAAGTGCGAAACAGCCCTGGCCGAGGCAGAGATCGAGTATCAGACCGACCCCTGCACCTCCATTTATGTCAAGTTCCGGGTGTCGGATGACTCCGCCTGCGCCGCCGGACATAAGCTGTCCGATTACGCCGACCTGTCAAACACCTACTTCATCATCTGGACCACCACCACCTGGACCCTGCCCGGCAACCTGGCCATTGCCCTGAACCCGGCTGAGTCCTATGTGCTGGTGAAGGCCTCCGACGGCCATGCCTATGTGGTGGCAGAAGCCCTCTGCGAGAAGACCATGAAGGCCGGCGGCGTGGAGAGCTGGGAGACCCTGGCCACCTTCCGGGGGCAGGAGCTGGAGTTCGTCAAGACCCGGCATCCCTTCCTGGACAGGGACAGCGTGGTGCTGATGGCGGATTATGTCACCATGGACTCCGGTACCGGCTGTGTCCATACCGCCCCCGGCTTCGGTGCCGACGACTACCTGACCTGCAAGCGGTACAACATGGACATTCTGGTTCCCGTGGACGACCGGGGGTACCAGACCGCCGATGCAGGCAAGTTCGCCGGTATGTACTACGCCGATTCCAATGCCGCCATCCTGGCTGACCTGAAGGAGAGCGGTGCCCTGTTCGCCTCCGAGGATATTGCCCACGAGTACCCCCACTGCTGGCGGTGCAAGAGCCCCATCATCTTCCGGGCCACTCCCCAGTGGTTCTGCTCGGTGGATGCCTTCAAGGAGGAGGCGGTGGAGGCCTGCCATCAGGTGAACTGGATCCCCGCCTGGGGCGAGGAACGGATGATCCAGATGGTGCGTGAGCGGGCTGACTGGTGTATCTCCCGTCAGCGGCACTGGGGTCTGCCGATCCCGGTGTTCTACTGTGACACCTGCGGCAAGCCGGTCTGCACCCCCGAGACCATCGACCGGGTGTCCGAGCTGTTCGCCACATACGGCTCCAACTGCTGGTTTGAAAAGGAGACCGCCGACCTTCTGCCGGAGGGCTTCACCTGCCCCCATTGCGGCGGTGCCTCCTTCACCAAGGAGCTGAACACGCTGGACGGCTGGTTTGACTCCGGCTCCTCCCACTTCGCTGTCATTGAGGACAAGGAAGGCCTCAAGTGGCCCGCCGATGTGTACCTGGAGGGAGCCGACCAGTACCGTGGCTGGTTCCAGTCCTCCCTCCTGACCGCTGTCGGTGCCAAAGGACAGGGCGCACCCTACAAGACCGTGCTGACCCATGGCTGGGTGGTGGACGGCGAGGGTCGCACCATGCACAAGTCCTTAGGCAACGGCGTGGATCCGGACGATGTGGTCAAGAAGTACGGTGCTGACATTGTGCGCCTGTGGGCGGCATCCAGCGACTACCACGCCGATGTCCGCTGTTCGGATGCCATCTTCCGTCAGTTGTCCGAGACCTACCGGAAGATCCGGAACACCGCCCGCATCCTGCTGGCCAACCTGGGCGATTTCGATCCCGACACCGACATCGTGCCCGCCGAGGCACTGCACGATGTGGACAAGTGGATCCTGTCCCGCCTGAATCAGCTCATCAAGGTGTGCCGGGACGGGTATGATACCTATGAATTCCACACTGTCACCCATGCCATCAGCAACTTCTGCACCAACGACCTGTCCAAGCTGTATGTGGATATCACCAAGGACAGACTGTACACCGATGCCAAGACCTCGGTCAGCCGTCGGTGCGCCCAGACAGCCATGTATACCGTGGTGTCTGCCCTGTGCCGCCTGATGGCTCCCATCCTGTCCTTCACCGCCGAGGAAATCTGGCAGAGTATGCCGCACAAAGCGGAAGAGAAGGGAGCCAGCGTGTTCCTGAACGATATGCCTGTGTACGATGAGGCCTATGACTTCCCGGCACTGAGCGAGCAGTGGAACCGCCTGCTGGATCTGCGGGATGATGTGATGAAGGCACTGGAGCTGGCCCGGGCCGACAAGCAGATCGGCAAGTCACTGGATGCCAAGGTGACTGTCTGGACAGAGGACGAGGCACAGTATGAGCTACTGGACAGCTTTGCCGGGCAACTGCCCCTGATCTTCATCACCTCCGCCGCCAAGGTGGTCAAGGGAGCCGCCCCGGAGGGTGCCCTCACCGAGACTGCCTCCGGCATCGCCGTGCTGGTGGAGCCGGCAGACGGCTGTAAGTGTGACCGTTGCTGGACCTATGTGACCGACGGCACCCAGGTGGAGGACGCATACCTCTGCCCCCGGTGTAAGAAGGTGGTTTTCGGGCAATAATGACTCCGACCCCGGTCTTCCGGGACGGGAGAGACCCAGAGAGTGGGGAGATCGTGCCGGGAACGGCACGCTGGCCGTCCCCTCTCTGGGAACCTTTGTATAGAGAGGCTTTTCGCTATGTATATCTGGTTTATCCTGATGGCCCTGATCGTATTTGTTGACCAACTGACCAAGTACCTGACGGTCTTCTATCTCAAGCCGGTGGACACGGTCCCCCTCATTCAGGATGTTCTGCACCTGACCTATGTGGAGAACCGGGGTGCCGCCTTCGGGATGCTGTCGGAAAACCGGTGGGTGTTCATGACCGTGTCCATCGTGGCCATCCTGCTCCTTGTGGTCTACCTCATCTGGAAAAAGCCCAAGGACAAGTGGGTGTGCCTGTCCCTGTCCTTCATCATCGGCGGCGGTATCGGCAATATGATCGACCGGGTGGCACTGGGGTATGTGGTGGATATGATCGACTTCCGTCTGATCCACTTCGCCGTGTTCAATGTGGCGGACTCCTTTGTGTGCGTGGGGGCGGGGATCCTCATGGTCTGGCTGATCGTCACCGGATTCCGGGAGTACAAGGCGGAGAAGTCCGCCCGGGTCGCCGCTGCCGGTGCGGATGAAGGTTCCGACATGGCGGACAGCCCGGCGGAGGACACACCGATTGACCCGGCGGCCGACCCTACGGTAGAGGCAGAGAAAGCAGACACGGTGTCTGCCACGGAAACAACCGAAGATACAACGGAGGAAGATCATGACCATCCCGTCCCATGACCCCTGGCAGGACACGGAGGCGGAGGAACTACAGACCGTGTCCTACACCGTCCCGGAGTCTGCCGCCGGGGTGCGGCTGGATCAGTTCCTGCCGGAGGTCACGGAGCTTTCCCGAGCCGCCACCGTGCGCCTGCTCCAGGGGGGACTTGTGACCCTGCTTCCCCCGGGCGGGGGTCAGCCGACAGTCCCGGATAAGAAGACCAGACTGAAGCCGGGGGACTGCCTGACCGTCACCTTTCCCGTCCCGACCGAGGGGGAGATCCTGCCGGAGGACATTCCCCTTGACATAGTGTATGAGGACGGGGATATACTGGTGGTCAACAAACCGGCGGGCATGGTGGTACACCCGGCACCGGGCAACCTGTCCGGTACTCTGGTCAACGCCCTGATGTACCACTGCGGGGACAGCCTGTCCGGCATCGGCGGCGTGATACGCCCCGGCATTGTCCACCGCATAGACAAGGACACCAGCGGTCTTCTGGTGGTGGCGAAAAACGATGCCGCCCACCGGGCACTGTCAGACCAGCTCAAGACCCACACCGTCAGCCGGATATACTACGCTGTCTGCGTAGGCAACCTCCGGGAGGACAGCGGCACGGTGAGCCTGCCCATTGGCCGCAACCCCACGGATCGCAAGAAGATGGCCGCCTTTCCTGCCGGGTACCGGGGGGAGGGGAACGCCACGGTGCGGGAGGCTGTCACCCACTACACCGTGCTGGAACGGTTTCCTTTAGGTAGGCGGTGGGGGCAGTCCTTTACTTTCGTCCGCTGTCAGCTGGAGACAGGCCGCACCCACCAGATACGGGTACATCTGTCCGCCCTGGGGCATCCCCTCTTAGGGGATCCTCTGTATGGGGGGGACGGCACCCGCTTCGGCCGCACCTTTGGCTCCCTTTTGCACGGGCAGGTGCTCCACGCCGGAGAACTGCGGCTGATACACCCCCGTACCGGGGCGGACATGGTGTTCACCTGTGACCTGCCAACGGATTTTTCCCGCCTGCTTGCCGTTCTCCGGCAGGAGGCAGAGCAGTAAACTGTCCGAAACGGGGTACGCCCCGTAACATGTATACATGAAGAAAGGAATACAACCATGAGCGTAACCATTGACATGAAGAACGCCTATCCCATCGGCTTCTGGAACTACCCCAATGTGAACAAGACACCCGTATCGGATGTGGCCCGGTGGAAGAATGCCGGGATCACCTGCAACCAGACCCCCTTCTTCTCCTATGGAAGCAACGATCCGGCCAAGATGACCGCCATGCTGGACGAGATGCACGCCCAGGGGATGCGTGCCATCGTGTGCATCAGCGACCTGGATTTCCATCGGTTCGTGGGGCACCGGGAGGATTTCCGCCCGGTATTTGAGAGGGCGTACGCCGATTTCGGGCGTCATCCGGCCACGCTGGGCTTTTTCGTCGGGGATGAGCCGTTGCGCCGGGAGGAATTTGATGCCTGCGTGTATGCCTACCAGGTCATGCGGGAGGTGGCACCGGAGCTGACCCCCTTGCTCAATTTCAATCCCTACTGGGTGGGGATGGAGAATGACCTGCTGGGCGGCCAGCCCTTTGATGCCTGGTTGGACAATTTCATCAGGGAGTCCGGCTGTCCGCTGATCTGCTACGACTGCTACTGGCAGATGAATCCGGAGGAGGAGGGCACCAACCTGTACTTCCTCAACCTGCATAACTATGTAGGGGCCGCCGAGCGGAACGGCATCCAGGTGTGGAATACCCTCCTGTCCTGCGGGCATTTCCGCTACCGGGTCCCCTCCGAGGACGATCTGCGCTGGCAGTTGTCCACCACGGTAGCCAGCGGCTGTAACGGGATCCTGTGGTTCCTCTGGTACGGGGAGGACAGCCGCAACAACTACCGGGGCATGCCGGTGGATGAGCTGGGGGAGGAGTCCGCAACCTATGCCGCCCTGCGCCGGGTCCAGCTACTGTTCCACTGGCGGTACGGCGCACTCCTGCACAGCCTGCGCCACACCGACACCTTCCACTTCTGTAAGGCGTTCGGGAATTACCCACTGTACAAGACCTATGACCTGCCCCATATCCGCAAGATGACCAGTGACAACGGACTGCCGGGCATCGTCAGCCGCTTTGTGGATAAGGACGGCGTGGAGTACCTGGTGTTGGTCAACAATACCCCGAAGGAGTCCGGTTTGTTCTGCTTCCACCTTGACCCCGGCGTGAAGCACATCTGGCGCTACTGGAACGATGGGGAAGTCACCGACTTCATCCAGAGCCATCATGATGCGGTCTATGCCGACCACGGCTCCTTTGTCCAGGCCGGTGTCTGGCTGGCCCCCGGTCAGATGGAAGTTTTCCGGCTGGAATACTGATGCCGTACATGCGGCAATGAAACTGTAAGAATGGGAGAGATCGCTACCGATGTCCATGCCTGACCCGCGTAACCCGCTTCCCCGTGATCCGGCCATGCCCTACGCCCACATCCTGCTGGCCACCGACCTTGACGGCACCTTCTTGGGGCCGGACAGCCGTCCGGTACCCCGGAACATCCGGGCGGTGGAGCGGTTCAAGGCAGGCGGCGGCTACTTCACAGCGGCCACAGGACGCATCCATATGGATCTGCTCCGCATCATTCCCGATGCGGCCACCCTGTTCAATGCGCCTGCCATCATGGCCAACGGTGCCTACCTGTATGATTTTGCTACCGGAGAGTCATTTGCAGAGACGCTGATGGAGCCGGAGGCTGTGCTGGCCTTTGTCCGCTTTGTCCGTGACCGGATCCCGGATGTGGGGGTGCGCCTTTCCACCTCCCGGGGCTTCCTGGCGGACAGTGAGGATCAGAATCCCTTTATCCTTCGGGATATGAGAGGTGGTCACCGGTGTCGGAATGCCCTGCTGATCCCCATGAGCCAGTGGCCTCTGGATGAAATGAAGCTGTACAAAATGGTGGTGCGGGGCACGCCGGAGGCTTTGGTTGCCGCCCGGCGGACGCTTGAGAACCACTTCGGCGACCTGTTCTCCTACACCTCCTCCAGTCCCTCCTTCCTTGAGGTTCAGGCCGGAGGCTGTACAAAGGGTACCGGACTTGCCTCCCTGTCCGCATGGCTGGAAAACAGGACAGGTCAAAAGCCTCTGACGCTGGCGGCGGGGAACCATGAGAATGACCTGCCTATGCTGGAGGCCGCTGACGAGGCCGCCTGCCCGTCGGATGCACTGGCGGACATCAAGCCTTTTTGCCGCTACATTCTCTGCCCCTATGCCGAGGGCTGTATTGCAGACCTGATCGACAGACTGTAATGAGTGGCTGAACGGTGACCCCCAAATGTGACCAATTTGTAAAAATCCAGTGCAGACTATTGAGACTATGCGGAGAATATGGTATAATACACCCAAGTATACGCTCAGGGCATGTCGGAACAACAGGCGGTAGCCAATGTCCGGTAGCCGGAAGCGTAGAAACCAAAGAAGCATACAAGCAAGCAAACACCAAAGAAAGATGAGGTTACGATCGTGAAAACAATGCGTTTTCGATGGCTGGCTGTGGCACTCCTCGCCATAGCCCTGGTAGTGTCCTTGGTATCCTGCCAGGACAAGACACCTTCCGGTGATGAGACGGATACGCAAACGGAGTCAGAAGGAACCGTGACTGAAGTGCCTACCGAGGAACCGACCGAAGCACCCACCGAAACACCCACGGAGACTGACCTGCCAGATACGGAGCCGGAGACCACGGTACCGGAGGAGACCACAGAGGAAGTCACCACCCTGCGGGAACTGACCTGGGAGAGTTATGACCCCGCCCTGGACAACAGCACCGTGGATGTCACCGTTACCCCGGATGTCAGACCCACCACCTGGGTGGCAACGGACGGCCTGGGTCGGATCCTGCCGATCAACAGCGAGACCGGCGGCGTGAGAGAGGATAAGACCGTCGCCATCTTCTACTGGACATGGCATGGAAATTTCGGAGACAGCCAGACCGCTTACAACAACCAGCAGAACCTGGATAAGCTGTATGCCGCCGGGTACGAGAAGGCGGATTACTGGACGCTGCCCAAGTCCCGCCTCCGTGAGCTGGGTATTTATGTGAACAATGCCTCCTACCATTTCTGGGATGAACCGGTGTACGGTTACTACGACGGGGACGACGAGTGGGTCATCCGGAAGCAGGCGGAGCTTCTGGCTGCTGCCGGCGTGGATGTGGTCTTCTTTGACAACACCAACGGTTCCTTTACCTGGCTGGAGACCGCTCTCCATGTGATGAAGGTCTTTTCCGAGGCCAGAGCCGAAGGCGTCAATGCGCCCTGCGTGTCCTTCCTGTTGCCTTTCGGTCCCACAGATGGAGCCCGGCAACAGTTGCTCAGCCTGTATACCAATATTTACGAGAAGGCTCTGTACCCGGAGGTGTGGTACTACCTGGACGGGAAGCCCATGCTCATGGGTTACAGCAGTAGCCTGGATTCCAGCGACGAACGGCAGGCAGAGATCAAGGATTTCTTCACCTGGCGTGTGAATCGGGCAGGATATCTGGACATTGAGACCGGAGCCAACCAGTGGGGCTGGCTGTCCGTGTTCCCGCAGGCATACTTCCACAACGCCGCCGGATCCATCGAGCAGATGACAGTGGGTGTGGCCGTCAACCATGACTATGTGAAGCATGTCATCGCGCCTATGAGCGGTGAGAACATCATCGGCCGTACCTGGACTAACCGGGGCTACGATGCCCAGGAAAACGCCCTGTACTACGGTGCCTGCTTCGCCCAGCAGTGGGAGAATGCCCTGTCCGTTGACCCGGATATTGTCTTTGTCACAGGCTGGAACGAGTGGGTCGCCTTGCGTTTGCCGAACTGGGCTGATATGTACTACAACTGCTATGTGGACCAGTTCAACGCCGAGTACAGCCGTGACTGCGAACCCTCCAATGGCATCCTGAAGGATTACTACTACTACCAGTTGGTCTCCTACATCCGCCAGTTCAAGGGCACCGAGGCCGTGGAGCAGGCTTCCGAGGAGAAGCTGATCGATGTCAACGGCGGGTATGGTCAGTTCGCCGATGTGACCCCCACCTACACGGATTATATCGGACTGCCGGACAGAGATGCGGACGGCTACCGTGATCCCGTCACAGGCATCCGGTTCCACTACACCAACACCTCCGGCCGCAACGATATTTTCGACTGCAAGGTAGCCAGGGATTACGAGAATCTGTACTTCATGGTGCGTACCGTGGAGGATCTGACCCCCTACACCGATGCAGACTGGATGCACCTGTACATCAGCGTTGGTGAGACGGACACCCACTGGGAGAACTACGAGTATGTCATCAACAAGACAGCCCCGGAGGCTGACAAGGCCTATGTGGAGAAGTTCACCGGTAACGGCTACGAATCCACCGTGGTCGGTCAGATTTCCTACCATGTCAACGGCAATGTGATGATCATCTGCGTCCCCAAGACCATGCTGGGGATCGACGCGGCTACCCTGGATTTCACCATTGATTTCAAGTGGACGGACAACACCGGCGTGGACGAAGAGGGCGACATCATGCTCTGGTACACCAATGGCGATGTGGCACCGGTGGGCCGGTTCAACTACCGCTATACCACCACTGCCCCGGAGGCCTATGTGGAGATCGAGAAGGTGTACGGCTGGTCCCTCATGGACTTTACCGACAAGGATGTAACGGATCACTTCGAGGAGCATATCCTGTCCTCCGTAAGTGGGGGATCCGCTGTTCTGAATGAGGACGGCCTGGTGCTGACCCCTGACTCTACGGATACAAAGGTGATCCTTTCCTACGATTATTCAACAGTGGGCATTTCCATGGATGCGTACAAGTACATTGCCATCACCTACAAGACCGACAGCCTGTCCCAGCTTAAGGTTGCCCCTGCCGGAGGCAAATATCCCACACCCGGGTCTACCCGTTCCCAGACCATGGATCTTGTGACAGACGGGGAATACCATACGGTTGTGCTGGACATGACCGGCAATAAGGAATCCCGTTACTGGTGCGGCGGGTATGTGACCAAGGTGGGCTTCCTGTTCCCCAGTGTGGAAAGCGGTGACAGCGTGACTATCCGTTCCATCCAGTTCCTGAAGGAACCCCCTGTGGAGGAGTAAAATACCAGAATCAGAATGATCCCCCGGCTTCCCTGTGAGGCCGGGGGAATAGTGAAGTGAAAGGAAAGACAGTTGTGAATTGTTCAGATACCGAAAAGCCCAAATTCTATTTAACCACCGCCATCGCCTATGCGTCCAGAAAGCCCCACTTCGGCAACACCTATGAGGTCATCATGTCGGATGCGGTTGTCCGGTATAAACGGGAGATGGGGTACGATGTATACTTCTGCACCGGCACCGACGAGCATGGGCAGAAAATACAGGATCTGGCCGCCGAAGCCGGCATCACCCCGCAAGCCTATGTGGATCAGGTGGCCGGGGAGATCAAGGGCGTGTGGGACGCCATGAACACCAGCTATGACTACTTTATCCGTACCACCGACAAGCCCCACTGCCAGGCCGTGCAGAAGATCTTCAAAAAGTTCTATGACCAGGGCGACATATATAAGTCCCGGTACGAGGGCTGGTACTGCGTGCCCTGCGAATCCTTCTTTACCGAGACCCAGGTGGTGGACGGGAAATGCCCCGACTGCGGCCGCCCGGTACAGCGGGCCAGCGAGGAAGCCTACTTCTTCAAGATGAGCAACTATGTGGATCGCCTGATGGCGCACATTGAGGCACATCCGGATTTCATCGAGCCGGAGAGCCGCAAGAAGGAGATGGTCAACAACTTCCTCAAGGCAGGGCTTCAGGATCTGTGCGTGTCCCGTACCTCCTTCAGTTGGGGGATCCCGGTGCCCTTTGACACCCGCCATGTGACCTATGTGTGGCTGGATGCCCTGACCAACTATATCACTGCCCTTGGCTATGACCCGGACAAGAGCTATGAGGAACAGAGCGAGCACTTCAGACGGTACTGGCCAGCCGATGTGCACATCATCGGGAAGGACATCCTGCGGTTCCACACCATTTACTGGCCGATCTTCCTGATGGCACTGGATCTGCCCCTGCCCAAGAAGGTGTTCGGGCATCCCTGGTTCAACTTCGGCACAGACAAGATGTCCAAGTCCCGGGGCAATGTGATCTATGCGGACGAGCTGGCAAAACACTTCACGGTGGATGGCGTGCGGTACTACGCCCTGTCCGAGATGCCCTACGGCTCCGACGGCTCCATCACCTACGAGTCTGTGATCAACCGCTACAACACCGACCTGGTCAATAACCTGGGCAACCTGTTCAAGCGGACGCTGGATATGCAGAAGAAGTACTTCGACCGGACTGTCATGGCACCTGTGGCGGGCAGCGCCGAGGAGGAGGCACTGGATGCAGACCTGAAGGCTGCCTGCAAGACCGCCTATGAGGGTGTGGTCGCCAACATGGACAGCTACCATGTGGCGGATGCACTGGACTGCATTTTCACCATGCTCCGCCGGGCCAATAAGTATATTGACGAGACCACCCCCTGGACGCTGGCCAAGGATCCGGAGAAGCAAGCAAGGCTGGGTACAGTGCTGTACAATCTGCTGGAGGTGATCCGGCAGGGTGCTGTCCTGCTCAAGCCCTTCATCCCAGCCACCGCCGAGGAGATCCTGGATCGGCTGAACACAAAGGCCCGCACCTATGATACCGTGGGTAACACCTTTGGTGGTATGGAAGCCGGCACGCAGGTGGCGGAGTCCCGGGTGCTGTTCGCCCGTATCGACGAGAAGGCAAAGCTGGCAGAGCTGGAGGCCGCCCGGGAGGCACAGTTGCAGGCCAACGCCCCGAAGCCGGAGCAACCCGCCAAGCCGGAAAAACCGGAGGGCGTGGCGCAGATCGGCATTGAAGACTTCATGAAGGTGGAGCTTCGCACCGCCCAGGTGCTGGCCTGTGAACCGGTACCCAAGGCAAAGAAGCTACTCAAGCTCCGGCTTGACCTGGGCTATGAGCAGAGGCAGGTGGTATCCGGCATTGCCAAGTGGTATAAGCCGGAGGAGCTGGTGGGGAAGAAGCTGATCGTGGTGGCCAACCTGGCTCCTGCGACCCTGTGCGGCGTGGAGTCCAACGGTATGATCCTGGCCTCCGGTGAGGATACCGTCCGTGTGGTCTTCCTTGACCCCGAGACACCGCTGGGTCAACGGGTGCGGTGATACGATCATACGATAATATAAGTCGGGCTATCGGTTCATCCGGTGGCTCGGCTTTTGTGTTATGTGGGACAACCGGACTGCACACGGTGGTGATGCATCAGCCAGTACATCTTGCATTTTTCGCCATCGCAGGCGAAAGAATCTGTACCGAATCTGCACCACCTCATATAATCAGCGTTTCCCTAAATGTGATTTTCCATAGTTGGTACCTTATCCAGTGCCCCTTTTGGAAACTCGTACCGTTTCTTTGCTTGATCCTATTGACTGTTCTTGATTTGTTCATTATTGCCCGCAAAAAATCTGAGCAATTGATAAAATGCTAATCCTTAAGAAATTGTGAACGATACCATAAACGAAGAAATGATGTGAAATATTCAAAACAGTAGTTTTAGAATGCTATAAACAGCCACTAAAGCAGAAAAAATTATCGTATTTCTCCCTGGGAATCAGGTTTTCAAGAACCAAAAGCGTGGTATGAAAAGGAAGAATGAAAGAGAACAGATTCGTCAAAACAGAAAAAATACATTCAATTTTGATTTTTCAACAGATAGGGAATGAAATAATTGGATAGAATCAACAACAACCAAAGAGAGATTTTCCAATACAGGAAAAAACAGACATGGCGTCTGCGCATTTTTTGAATTTGTATATTTATCTGCGAATCTTCGTTGTGTTATAATATGGGTGTCGATGATAGATACTGACAGATAATAGAAAAAGAAAGGATATGATGAACCCATGAAAAAGCAAGTCAATCAATCAGTATGGAAGCTTGCCCCTGTACGGGTATCCTCCTATCCGGTACGGCAAAAATCGGTAGTATGCGTGCTGTACCGTGTCGGATGCCGGAACAGTGGCAGCTGCCGGGAGAGCCGGATGAATGAATATGTACATCCGCCCCTGTACGCCATAGGCATGGATAACGGCGAAGACAAGGATCTTTGCCTGGTGGGCAACGACCTGCATGCGGCCACCAGGCTGTATCACCGCCTGGTGCAGATGGCGGTCACTCCCTGCACACTGAGTGATATTGTGAGCGATTACCTGGAAGATGCCCAGATATGACCGTCAATGATGTTGACAGTCAACCGTATTGGCTGCCAACAGCCTACTATGGCATAATGGGACTAAATCAGAAAGACCTTGTACAGCAAGGCTTTCTGGCTTAGTCCCTTCTTTTTGATAGGTAGGCATGATTGGCAGTTTATGAAGCCGCCATTCCGGCAGAGCCAGTCGGAACCGTCACAAGTCGTCCGCGTGATCCTGAAAGGAATGGTCATCAGTACGATAAATATAGGAAAAAGATCCGTATTCTTACCGATACGGATCTTTATTTGGTTGCGGGGGTGGGATTTGAACCTCACGACCTCCGGGTTATGAGCCCGACGAGCTACCAGACTGCTCTACCCCGCGATATATTCGATTTGACTACGGTGCCGGTGACCGGGCTTGAACCGGTACGATACTCTCGTATCACGGGATTTTAAGTCCCGGGCGTCTGCCAATTCCGCCACACCGGCAAAGCTATTCTCGACCCGCACAATCTCCTGTGTGCGTAGTGTATTATAACACAACTCGCTTGCTTTGTCAATAGGTTCAGTAAAAAAAGTTGCATTTTTTGAGTTACAGTTCAGGTAGGGGACGGGGGAACGCCTGGGGGCTTCTTGAGAAGAACAGCACTGGCTCCACCGGCGATGCCGGATGTTGCCAGTGCATGAAGTTTGCCATGCGGCAAACTTCCGGCCCCGGACCCCCAAGAACTTTGAAAACATGAATATATTCATGTTCGTTACGATGTTTAGCGATATTTTTGTTCTCATTCTCTCAGGGGCTCCAGCGTAACTGTCGCCCAAAATAGCAAAAACGCCTTCGATGAGCTTTGCTCTGACCCCTTTCCCCGCTCTACGGTGGAAAAGGGAGTGTATGGTAGGGGGTAGGTGAACGGTAACTCCCGGGCATCAGCCTATGATCCCATAGCTTTTTTTGTCGAATGTAACAAAATATAACAAGTAGATTTGGTACATCTGCGAATATACTTGCAGTTGAAAAAATGGTATACTTTCCTCGAATCGAACGGAATACCGGATTTCCGCCGGATTCCTTCGGGAAGGAGTGAATCATATGGGAAAGAAATTGCGTATTGGCGTTTTCGGAGGTGCAAGAGGCAACTCCATGATACAGGTCCTCCTGCATCACCCGGATGCCGAATTGGTTGCTGTTTGTGATAAGTATGTACCCCTGCTGGAGCAGGCCAGGAAAAACGCAGAAGCGGCGGGACTGTCCATCGCCTGCTTCGAGAACTTTGACGATTTTCTAAAGTACGACATGGATGCCGTGGTGCTGGCTAACTACGCCACCGAGCACGCCACCTTTGCCGTCCGCTGTCTGAGGGCGGGCAAGCATGTGCTCTCGGAGGTGCTGCCCAGCGAGACCATGGCCCAGGCCGTGGAGCTGATCGAGACGGTGGAGGAGACCGGGCTGGTGTATGCCTATGCGGAAAACTACTGCTACATGGATCTGACCTTTGAGATGTGGCGGAAGTACCGGGAGGGAGCCATTGGCGATGTGACCTTCGCCGAATGTGAGTATGTCCATGACTGCGCATCCTGCTGGGTGGACATCACCTACGGGGATCCGGCTCATTGGCGGAATCACCTGTACCCCACCTTCTACTGTACCCACTCCCTGGGGCCTGTCCTGATGATGACCGGCCGCCGTCCGGTACAGGTGGTGGGCTTTGAAAATCCGCCCATTGAGGAGTTCTACCATCTGGGCCATGCAGGCGGACACGCCAGCGGTATCGAGATGGTCACGCTGGACAACGGGGCCATCGTCAAATCCATCCATGGCCCGCTGAAGCTGGAACCGGCCCACACCAGTTACAAGTTGTACGGTACCCGGGGTTATTTGGGCACTCATGCGGGGGACAGCGGGGATCAGGTACGCCTGTATCAGGAATCCCCGGAACACACCTGCCAGGGAGAGAATCATTTCTACGCACCGGAGAAATTCGTATCGGCGGAGCTTGCCGAGAACAGCGGCGTGGCCACCCACGGGGGCAGTGACTTCTACCCCACGCACTTCTTCATTGAGAAGATCCTCGGTAAGGAGGACGGCAAGTGGTCCATTGATGTGTACCAGGCTGTGGATATGGGGATCTGCGGCATCCTTGCCTTCCGCTCCATACTGAACGGGAACCAGCCTGTACGCATTCCCAACCTACGCAACAAGGAGGAACGGGATGCGTGGCGGAACGACAGGGCTTGCACGAATCCCGCCGTCGCCGGGGATCAGGTTCTGCCCTGTTCCTCCTATCCGGAAAGAGTCCTGGATGCAGAGGAGATCGCCCGCAACCGGCACATGTGGGAGGAGAGGCACAAGTAAGAAACGCACCGTATTGGTGAACGAAAATAACAGCTATGAAAACACGCACTTCCTGCCGCCTTCGGGCGGCTTTCTTTTTTTGGGGGGACATGGGAGAGTTGGGCGGTTGCGAAGAAAACCTCTTTTTTGCACAAAATCCGACCCTATATTTGTGCATGTCTTACATTGACTTGCGGATTACACTAAGATATACTTTTAGCACGAGCATTATAGGAAGAGGGTATATATGTCAATCGATAAAAGCATGCTCAGCCGACAGATTGCGGACCGGACGGGGCTGTCGGTATCCAGCGTGAGTAAAATACTCAACGGTGCTTCCGGCTACTCAGTGACCACACGGCAACGGGTTGAAGCACTGGCATCCGAACTGGCGGCGGGTCAGCTGTCCTCGCAGAATCGGGATGTACTGAAAATCGGTGTGATGATCCCGGAGCACCCCTCCTACTTCTGGGGCGAGGCAATCGTAGGTATACGCCAAACCATCCGATCCATACGGGCAGAGTGCGGGAGACAGGTCGAGACGGTTCTCCGGTTTGTCCACTTCCCGCTGGACGAACAATCTGTTTCGGTGACGCTTTCGTTCCTTCAGGAGCAGGATTGCAATGCTTACATCCTGTATCCCATCGACAATCCGGCTTTCCTTTCATTTTACGATTCCCTACCTGCCACCGTCCCGGTCGTACTCTTCAACGACCTGCCCAGCAATGCCGAGCTGTCATGCCACCTGCGTGCCCGCAGGCTAACGGCATATGTAGGAGCGGACTGCTATGATGAAGGTATCCGGGCAGCCCGTATTCTGGGGGCGAGGCTATCCCGGATGCAATATATCCTCGCCCTGATCACAGAGGACAGCGTGTCTGCCACGGCAGCACAGAAGCGAATCGCCGGTTTCACTCAAACATGCAGAGAGATCAACCCCCAGATTTCCATCAGAACCGAAACAGTGGCACCACACGGAACGCTGACATCGGCATTTCTTGCCGCCCATATCGAACCGGAAATACTCCAGGGCAGGTTGGATTGTTTGTATGTCAGTTCCGGCGTGACCCATATTGCCTCGGCAGCTATCAGAAAGGTACAGCGGCGGAACTGCTTGCCAATCGGCACCGGTCCGCCGTGTTTAGGGCATGAATGCGCCCCCTCTGACCGTCCATACCTTCTGGATGGCACCCAGTGTGGCTATGTCAAGCAGGATATCTACACCCAGGCACACACAGCGATCCGGAGTGTGCTCGAAGCACTCCGAACCGGTCAACTGACGGACACCTATGTCGGTTCCTCGGTCTTTATCAGCGGCGGTATAAGGAATTAGCCGTATCAGGACGGACGGACAGACCGACAATAACAAGAAAAAAGGAGAGAACCCATGATACGAAAGAGAAACCCTCTGAAACGAATGAAGAAAACGATGCGTCATCTGATCGCTTTCATTGTAAGTCTGTCCATGCTCACATCAGTATCACCTATGTGGGCAGGTGCAGAGGATGCCTTTTCCCAATGGAAAACCGAGGATTGGCAGAAGACGACGGAAGACGGAATCCCGGTGCTCAAAAGCATTCCCGGGCAGAGCGTCAATGTACTCTTCCTCAATGGTAAAGCGGCAGGCAACAAGCTGCGCTTCGATGTCCGTCTGGACAATGTCTTCGGAACCGTCGATGGGAACATCGGTGCTGCCTACAAGATGACTGACGGAAGCCAGTATTTCTTTGAGTACAACACCGTAGCCGATATCATACGCATCCGGCGTTTGGGCAATGATGGCTCTGACAACCATGTATTCCCCGCCAAGGCTTACCATCTGGATGCCGGCTCCTACCACACGGTGGAGCTGGAATTCGCACAGAATCATCTGCTCTGGCAGATCGACGGCGAGACCGTGGCAGAGGTGACAGAAACCGGAAGCGACTCTTTTGAAAACGGTACGCTGTACATTCAATCTTACTATACGGACATCACACTCCGCGATATTCGTGTAGAGAGCATCCATATTCCCATCGTGGAAAAACAAGACTATGACTTTGCGTTCAAAACCGCAGAGGCAGTCGAGAGATTTGAAGCAAGAAACAGCAATGTAAAATGGTCTGACGGACGGCTGGTCTGGTCGCTGACCGGGGCAGACAGTAGTCTGACCTCGCCCCCCATTTCCGCCAAGCAGGGTACAGCGTACAGTATGCTGCTCCCCCTGCGAAACACGATCCTCATCCGCATGAGCAACCGTACCGATGCTTCCCGCATGAAGCTTTCCTATACCACCACCGATGACCCTGTGTACAGTGCCGACAAATCGATGGTGTTGGACATCATCCCTCATTCAGGCGACACAACTTACTACTTCAACCTTTCGGCTTGCCCCAAGCTGACTGGATACCTGTACGGCTTCAAGTTGGAGCCGATCGGCGCAACGGACGGAACAATTGAAATCGAAGAAGTGACCTTTGAGCGGGAAGCGGCGCTGTCTGAGCAGGTTGGCAAGCTGACTGCCTGTGTAACCGATGGGAAAACGATCACCATCACGGGCACGCTGGAACCCGGCTTTGCCGGGCGGGAGGTCACGCTGTATGAAACTAAGCCGGAGAATTACACGCTTGCGCTGAAGGATTCCGAAAAGCTTCTTTCCGTCACGGCAGAAGGCACTTCCTTTACAATGACCATTCCTTACATGAATGAAGGACTTACCCGCCTGTCCTCCCTCTTCCTTCTGAGTGTGACGGGCGACGATGGCAAGCAGATCCGTCTTGGTGAGCGGTTCTGGATACAGAACGCCGAAGCGTATTCCGGAGGGAACCCCTACGCCTTCACCCTGCCGGATTATACCGTTTCGGTGCTGGATTTTGGTGCTACGGGCGATGGCTATACCAATGATAATGCCGCTATTCAAGCCGCCATTGATCATGTGTACGCAAAAGGCGGCGGCGTTGTGGTTGTGCCGGGCGACGATTCCTTCTACGGCAGACGCTATGTGGCAACCCACATCACGCTCAAAGACAATGTGGAGCTTCGTATCGAAACCGGTGCCGTCATATGGCAGTCGCCTCGGGTAGAGGATTACGACTATGAGGTTGCCGTCGGACATGATGTGAACATTCCGGGTGTCAACTGGACGCACGCCGGCTCCTGCCACAACTACCCGCTGATCCACGGAGACCGGGCAAAGAACATCCGCATCACCGGCGGCGGCATCATCCGGATGCAGGACGGAGGCGGCGAGAACTACGACACCGTGTCTGCCGGTAGCATCTGGACAGGTTGCGAGAATAAGATTCACCTGGTTCCGCTGGGCTTCTACCTCTGTGAGAATGTGGAGATCAGCAATGTCCACTTGCGCAGAACCAATAATTACCATATCAATTTCCGAAACTGTCGCAACATTTACTGCTCCGGTGTATCCATGTGGGAGGTTACCTGTGCCTCCGGCGATGGTATCTCGGCAACCGTGGGTACCAAAAATATCATCATCAACCAATGCTTCCTGTACACCAACGACGACGCCGTAACCATCTGTTCCACCTACAACGACCCGCGCGGGCTTGCCTGGTGGCATGCGAATCCTGAAGGGGACAACTGCATAGACAATTTGGTGGTGCGGCACTCCTACCTGGTAGGCGGACATGGCATTACCTTCATTACATGGGGAACCGACAACCCGCAGTTGGACAAGCAGGAGATCAAGAACATCGAGGTTTTTGACTGCGTACTGGGTGGCGGTACCTCGGCGGTAGGCAGTTGGGCGGACAACCCTTACTTCGGCAAGAACCCCTATGACGGCAGTGAAGTAAACGATTACTCCCCCGTCAAGGGCGTGCGTATCCACGACAACCGCTATGTTGGCAAGGCTACCCTGGACAGTATTCAGGGCACCGACATCATGACCGATTGCGGCATCCGCAGTGCGGCGCAATTCCAATACGGCGACTTTGAACGCGGACTGCGGCGGTATCCGACCTATGAATCCGGTCTGTCCAATTGGACATTCCTGCCCGTTACCGGCAAGGACGGCAGAGTCGCCGCTGAGACAGAAGTAGAGAATCACTATGGTGCTCTGTACGGCGAGGGCATACTTTGTCAGGGTCTTTGGATGAACAAGGGAGCGCATACCTTTACGGCGGATGTCCGTCTGCTGGCAGGTGAGGCAACCTTGACCGTGCGGGATGCGCTGACCGGCGAGGTCATTGCTGAAAAGGCAGTGTCAGCAAGCAACGAGTTTGAGACCGTGACGCTGAGCTTCACCCTTTCCGAGGGACGGACAGCTTATCTGGGTGTGACCCACACGGGCAGTGCCGGGCAGTCGGTTCATATCGACAACGCCTCGGTGACCAGCGAGGAATTCAAACGGAGCACCTACTTTACCGAAGGATTTGAGGATGCCGAGTGTCTCCAGCTCAACAATGCAGGCCTCACCATTGCGGACGGAATCGCTCAGGCAGGAGCCGGCATGACGGGTATCATGATGCTCCAGACAGAAAAAAGCTATGAGGAATTTGATCTTCACTACCGTATGCGCTATGATGCCGTGAATTCGGATATTGATGCCAACATTGGCGTGTCTTTGCATCGGAGCGACGGCAACAACCAGTATGACATCCATTACAATCCGCTCCTTCATGTGCTGAATGTGAATGAGTATGTGAACGGTCAGCCACGGAATCTGTTCCAAAAGCTCGACTTTGACCTCGAGCCGGGACAGTGGATCGACATGGCGTTCCGTGTGCAAGATGACACCTGCCTCTGGTACATGAATGGAGAGGAAATCGCCAAGTTCCCAATGGACGGTGTGCACACGGGTATCATTGCTCTGGTTTCTTACAATGTCAGTTGTGCCTATGACGATGTGGTAGTAGCAAAAGCCGGCACAACCGTCATCGTTGGCAACGAACAGATCCCGGCAGAAACAGAGACAGAGACAGAGACGGAGACGGAGACCGAACCTACTGTCACAGAACCCGTAACCGAGACAGATCCGGAAACCGAGCAGAACACGGATACGCCCACCGAACCGGTAACAAGCGGAACGGCAGAGCAGGATCCGACCGTATCGGTAACGGACACGGGCGAGAACGCCTCTCAGACAACCCCGCAAACGACTGACCGCGGATGCCGTTCTTCTCTGTGGCAGACGCTGCCTGTATTGGCCTTGCTTCTGACGGCAGGAATCAGCATGCTGTTCCTGCGGCGCCGTCGGGAAAATGGATAAATACGAAAAACAACGGAGGATTTCCCTATGAACAGAAAACTCAGAATCGGCGTATTCGGAGGTGCAAGAGGCAACTCCATGATACAGGTCCTCCTGCATCACCCGGATGCCGAATTGGTTGCTGTTTGTGATAAGTATGTACCCCTGCTGGAGCAGGCCAGGAAAAACGCAGAAGCGGCGGGACTGTCCATCGCCTGCTTCGAGAACTTTGACGATTTTCTAAAGTACGACATGGATGCCGTGGTGCTGGCTAACTACGCCACCGAGCACGCCACCTTTGCCGTCCGCTGTCTGAGGGCGGGCAAGCATGTGCTCTCGGAGGTGCTGCCCAGCGAGACCATGGCCCAGGCCGTGGAGCTGATCGAGACGGTGGAGGAGACCGGGCTGGTGTATGCCTATGCGGAAAACTACTGCTACATGGATCTGACCTTTGAGATGTGGCGGAAGTACCGGGAGGGAGCCATTGGCGATGTGACCTTCGCCGAATGTGAGTATGTCCATGACTGCGCATCCTGCTGGGTGGACATCACCTACGGGGATCCGGCTCATTGGCGGAATCACCTGTACCCCACCTTCTACTGTACCCACTCCCTGGGGCCTGTCCTGATGATGACCGGCCGCCGTCCGGTACAGGTGGTGGGCTTTGAAAATCCGCCCATTGAGGAGTTCTACCATCTGGGCCATGCAGGCGGACACGCCAGCGGTATCGAGATGGTCACGCTGGACAACGGGGCCATCGTCAAATCCATCCATGGCCCGCTGAAGCTGGAACCGGCCCACACCAGTTACAAGTTGTACGGTACCCGGGGTTATTTGGGCACTCATGCGGGGGACAGCGGGGATCAGGTACGCCTGTATCAGGAATCCCCGGAACACACCTGCCAGGGAGAGAATCATTTCTACGCACCGGAGAAATTCGTATCGGCGGAGCTTGCCGAGAACAGCGGCGTGGCCACCCACGGGGGCAGTGACTTCTACCCCACGCACTTCTTCATTGAGAAGATCCTCGGTAAGGAGGACGGCAAGTGGTCCATTGATGTGTACCAGGCTGTGGATATGGGGATCTGCGGCATCCTTGCCTTCCGCTCCATACTGAACGGGAACCAGCCTGTACGCATTCCCAACCTACGCAACAAGGAGGAACGGGATGCGTGGCGGAACGACAGGGCTTGCACGAATCCCGCCGTCGCCGGGGATCAGGTTCTGCCCTGTTCCTCCTATCCGGAAAGAGTCCTGGATGCAGAGGAGATCGCCCGCAACCGGCACATGTGGGAGGAGAGGCACAAGCAGTAAGAAGCATACAAAAGCATACGAAATGAAAACGGGCTGGCGCACCTGCATGCGTCAGCCCTTTGTATTGAGCAGGAAAACCGGAATACCTTCCGCCCCTGTGGGTGCCTGTCACTTCTTCCAGGTGGAGGGCGTGAACAGAGCCAGCATGGGGAACAGCTCCAGCCGTCCGGCCAGCATATCAAAGATCAGCACCAGCTTGGACGGGACAGAGAACAGGGAGAAGTTTTGGGTAGGGCCTACCAGGGAGAGGCCAGGGCCGATGTTGTTGATGGTAGCCGTTACCGCCGTGAAGTTGGTGACAAGGTCAAAGTTGTCCAAAGATACCAGAAGCAGGGAGACCGAGAAGACAGCCAGGTAGCATACCATGAACACATTGACAGACCGCACCACCTCCGCATCCACCGGTTGGCCGTCCATAGTGACCTTGCGCACCCGGTGGGGGTGAACCAAATTGTCCAGTTCCCGGATCATGCCTTTGCACAGGATGATGATCCGGGACACCTTGATACCGCCGCCGGTACTGCCTGCGCAGGCACCGATGAACATGACCATCACCAATACGGTCTTGGACAGGGTGGGCCACAGGTCAAAGTCCGCAGTGGAAAAGCCGGTGGTGGAGATCAGGGAGGCCACAGTAAAGGCCGCATGATGCAGAGCATCCCCGATAGTGGGGAACAGGGAGCGGATGTTGATGGTGACAACGGTAATGGCTCCCGCTACGATCAGGAGAAAAGTGCGCACCTCGGCATTGAAGGCATCCTTCAGCCGTCCCAGGAGCAGGAGGTAGTAGCAACTGAAGTTGATGGAGAACAATAGCATGAACACCGTGACTACCGACTGTATATAGGAAGAATACCCGCCCAGGCTGTCGTTCCGCAGGCCGAAGCCGCCGGTACCGGCGGTAGAGAAGGCTGTATTCAGAGCCTCAAAGGGATTCATTTTCCCGAAGAGCAGAAAAACAAACTCCAGGAGGGTCATGAAGAAGTACAGCACATACAGGATAAGTGCGGTGGTCTTGACCCGTGGAACCAGCTTGCTGACGGAGGGGCCAGGGCTTTCCGCCTTCATGATGTGCATATTCTGCCCGCCGCTCAGGGGGACAAAGGCCATGATGAACACCAGCACACCCATACCGCCCACCCAATGGGTGAAGCTACGCCAGATCTGGGAGGCGTGGGACAGGTGCTCCACATCGGGCAGGATGCTGGCCCCGGTGGTGGTGAAGCCGGACACTGTCTCAAAGAGGGCATCCACGAAGGAAGGGATGTCTCCACAGAGCCACAGGGGCAGGCAGCCGAGCAGGGACAGGAGGATCCAGCTCAAGGACACAATGACAAAGCCTTCCTTGGCATACAGCACCGTGTTTTTGGGCTTTTTCCATGCCAGGAGCAGTCCGATGCCGCCGCAAAGCAACGCCGTCAGCAGGTAATACCACACGGCTTTCTCCCGGTATATGGCGGCGGTCAGTGTGGGTACACACAGGAACAGTGCCTCAAAAAGAAGCAACCACCCTGTGATATGCTTGATCATACGAAAATTCATAGGCCGTCACTCCAGTATGTCGCAGAGGTCGTGTACCATGGTAGCGGTCAGCTTGGACACAATGACCACGCTGTCGCCTACTTGAATGGTGTCCTGGCCGTGGGGAATGATGACATTCCCGCCCCGTATGATGGCCGCCACCAGTACGCCCTCCTTGCAGGAGAGACGGGAGAGCGGGGTATCCGTGACCTTTGAGTGGTCGCTGACTGTAAACTCGGCGGCCTCTACACGGCCGGAGATCACATGGTACAGCGTCTCCATATTGCTGCCCACCGTGTTGCCGGCGGCTCGGGCATACCGCTCGATCTGCTCGGCGGTGATATGCTTGGGGTAGATGATGGAGTCCAGCTCCAGGCGCTTGATGACCTCGTCAAAGTCAATGCGGTTGATCTTGGTCACGATCTTGCACTTGCCCACGCTCTGAGCGAACAGGGAGAGCATGATGTTCTCCTCGTCCAGGTTGGTCAGTGCCACGAAAGCGCCGGCGTTGGTAATGCCCTCTTCCAGTAGAAGATCCTTGTCCACTGCGTCCCCGCGTACCACCGTGACATCCGGCCACAGGTTGCTCATGGATTCGCACAGGTTTATGTCTTTCTCAATGATTTTCACTGCGATACCGCTGCGCCGCAGGATGTCGGTGAGGTAGTGGGTCATCTCTCCTCCGCCGGCAATCAACACATCCTTGACAGCCCGGGACTTGTAGTTGATCTTCCTGAAGAAGGCGGCTACCTGCCGGGGAGAGGCGATGATGGAGAGAATATCCCGTTCGGAGAAAATGAAATCGCCGTTGACAATGTATGCCTGATCTCCCCGCTCCACGGTGCAGAACAGCACATCACAGCCAAGACCGGACACGGCCTCCCGCACGGTCATGCCGACGATGGGGCAGTTTTCCGGCAGGCGGAATTTGATCAGCTCCACCTTCCCCTTGGCGAAGGTGTCGATCTTGATCGCCGAGGGAAAACGCAGGATCCGGGCGATCTCTGCCGCCGCCGCCTGCTCCGGGTTGATGACCATGGCCAGCCCCAGCTCGTCCTTCAGAAACGCCGCATCCGCATGGTATACCGGATTTTTGACCTGGGCGATGGTCTTACACTGTCCGGCCATCCGGGCAGTCAAACAACACAGCAGGTTCAGCTCGTCGGATCCGGTCACGGCAATGAGCAGATCCGCCTTGTCGATGCCGGCCTTGACCTGTACCGCATGGGTGGCTCCGTTGCCTACGATGCCCATGATGTCCTGCCGGCTGATCAGGCTGTTCACCCTGGTGCTGTCCAGGTCAATGACCGTGATGTTGTTGCCCTCCTCGTTGAGCTGACCGGCCAGCGTCTGTCCGACCTTCCCACAGCCAACAATGATGATGTTCATGGAGCGCCCTCCCTTGAAGAAACATTTCACACATCTGTCATTATACACCATCCTGTGTCAAATGTCAATACTTTATGAAAACGGTTCCGGGTCGCAGGGTGACGGGGTGTTACAGTTCAGCAGGGGGACAGAGATACGGGAGCCGTAAAAAAGTCAAAAAATGAGCGGATGCGTGGGGTCGAGGGGTCGCAG
>CAMEON010000006.1 GCA_945929845.1 uncultured Clostridia bacterium
AAACTCGATGTACACCCAGTACATCTTGAGTTTTTCGCAATCGCAGACGAAAAAATCTGTACCGAATCTGCACCACCTCATTAAATCAGCGTTTCCATAAATACTTCTCTTTTCCTCAAATAGTATGCAACCTGTGGCAGGAAAAGCCGTCTTATAAGGTGAGGAGACAAAATGGCGGCAAGGGCGCAGGATCATGCATGGAGGAAAAATGTATGGCAAAAGGAATGAAGAAGGAAATGACCATAGGAATAGGGCTGGTGTGTCTTTGCCTGGCTGTAGCCATTCTGGTTCCGGAGGTGGAACAGAGAAGCCACAGGGGAGGCGAGGCTGTGGAGCAAGAGGAAACTGCTGCCCGGGAGGACAGAGTGCAACCGTTTGATATACTGCCCTCCGCACAGATGGCAGAAGGAGAGGAACACACAGACCATGAAGTACTACGGTAAGGAAAAATGCCGGATCCTCAAGGAGATCCGGGCACAGATCGCCAGGGCGAACGATATAGAGTGGGTGGTGGAAGCCTGCACCCACAAGGGCAACTGCCGGGGCACCTGTCCCCGGTGCGAGGCGGAGGTGCGCCAACTGGAGCGTGCGCTGGCTCGCCGGGAAGCCATGGGGAAGACCGTGGCGGTGGTTGGCATTTCGGCAGGGCTGGCTCTGTCCGTGACCGGGTGCACCACCTATAGTGAGACCATCATGGGGGATATGGCCGCCCCGGAGGAAAGCAGAACCACCCAGGCAGAGAACGCCGTAGACAGCGGGATGACATTGGAATCCCTGGCCGAGGACACGGATGCCGCTGTTTCTCCCGGGACGGAAAGTGCCACCGACAGGGCGACGGAACCGCCCCTTCCGGGGGAGGAGCCTGAACAGACGGAAGAACTGATGGGAGAGGTTCCGGAGGAGTCTTTGATTGATAACCTGATGGGAGAACCACTCCCGGAGCCTGAAGAGACCGCCGAAGCGTCGGAGGACAGGCAATGAACCCATCGGACGGTGTGACCTCAAACAGGACAACCGGAGACAGCCAGGGCAGGGAAGGGGTGCGCTTTCCTCTGTGCTTTCTCGACCGGTTGCGCATGGCCACCGACGGCACCGGCGTGACCGCCCTTGTGGGGGCGTACGGTTGCCCCCTGCAATGCAAATGGTGCATCAACCCGCAGACCTGGCGGGCGGGCACCGCCTTCACCTGGGTGACGCCGACGCAACTGTACGAGCAGGTGAAGCAGGATCATCTTTACTATCTGGCCACCGGAGGCGGTGTGACCTTCGGGGGTGGGGAACCCCTCTCCCATGCCCCTTTTATCACAGCCTTCCGGGCGTTATGCCCGGCCCCCTGGCATCTGTGCGCCGAAACCAGCCTGTATGTACCGGCTGATTTCGTAGAGACGGCTGCCGGGGCGGTGGATTGTTTTTTCGTGGACATCAAGGATACAGACCCGGCAGTCTACCGGGCTTACACCGGGCAGGACAACCGCCCGGTGCTGGACAACCTGGCTCGGCTTCTGTCGTTGGTCGGGCCGGATCGGGTGACGGTGCGCCTGCCCCTGATCCCCGGCTTCAACACGGAGGCACACAGGAGCCGTTCGGAGGCCCGCCTGCGGGAAATGGGTGTGACCCGCTTTGACCGTTTGACCTATCGGATCAAGAGCACGGGCAGGGGCGGGGATGGATCTGCCGCAAACAAAGCGGAATGAATACATATTTTGGGGCTGGTGCCGTCCGGGCACCGGCCCTTTTTGGCAATTGCATACGAAAAGATCGTGCGCTGTTTGTATGGATGTACAAAAAATAAAAGAGCTGTAAAACAACCGTCGGTGGGCAGAGGAGCGGCTGAGACAACAGACCACCTGAACGGTGCACCCCTGTAAAAAGTGCGGGGGGAACCGTTTCCGGCTCCTCCCGCAGATTTTTTGAAAAATTCCGTTACAACTGTTTACCGCTCACGGATAGAGGGGATACTTCCCGCAGATGTCGGCTACCACCTGGCGACAGCCATCGGCACTGCCCTCAAAATCCGTGGCGGCCAGCTTCATCAGGTGGGCGATGGTCTTCATCTCCTCCTCCCCCAGCCCCCGGGTGGTGACGGCCGGGGTGCCTACCCGAATGCCGGAGGTGACAAAGGGCTTCTCCGGGTCGTTGGGGATGGCGTTCTTGTTGACCGTGATGTGGATCTCGTCCAGGCGGCGTTCCATTTCCTTGCCGGTGATGTGCATGGGACGCAGATCCACCAGCATCAGGTGGTTGTCGGTACCACCGGACACCAGGTCAAAGCCCTCCTCCAGCAGGGCCTTGGCCAACGCCTGGGCATTGGTGATGATCCTATGCTGGTATGCCTTGAACTCCGGCTTCATGGCCTCCCCGAAGCAGACCGCCTTGGCGGCGATGATGTGCTCCAGCGGGCCGCCCTGGATGCCGGGGAAGATGGCCTTGTCCACCTTCTTGGCGATCTCCGGGTTGTTGGTCAGGATCAGGCCGCCCCGGGGACCCCGCAGGGTCTTGTGGGTGGTGGTGGTCACCACATCGGCAAAGGGGATGGGAGACGGGTGCTCTCCGGCGGCCACCAGGCCGGCGATGTGGGCCATGTCCACCATCAGGTAGGCACCTACGCCATGGGCAATGGCGGCCAGCCGCTCAAAGTCCAGCACACGGGGGTAGGCCGAGGCACCGGCTACCAGCAGGCGGGGCTTGACTTCCTTGGCCATCTCCTCCAGCTTATCGTAGTCGATCCGGCAGGTGTCGTCATCCACACCGTAAGAAACGAAGTGGTAGTACTTCCCGGACAGGTTTACCGGACTGCCGTGGGTCAGATGTCCGCCGGCGGCCAGACTCATACCCATGACGGTGTCCCCGGGATTCAGAAGGGCCACATACACCGCTGTATTGGCCTGGGAGCCTGCGTGGGGCTGGACATTGGCATAGGCGGCACCGAACAGCTCACAGGCCCGCCGGATGGCCAGGTTTTCCACTTCGTCCACGCAGGCACAGCCTCCGTAGTACCGATGGGCGGGGTAGCCCTCGGCGTACTTGTTGGTCAATACACTGCCTGCGGCCAGGAGCACGGCCTCCGACACCACATTCTCCGAAGCGATCAGCTCCAGCCCGTTGGCCTCCCGGTCGAATTCAGCCTGGATGGCGGCGGCGACAGCCGGATCCTTTTCTGCCAGGTAGCGGTTCATCTCATGGATCATTTTTTCGTTCCTTTCCTGCTTTAGCGATCTGTACGATACATATTCTGCCCGGCATACCCATGGCGGGGCGGCCGGAAAGTATATCTTTCATTATACTTTTTTTTCGCAGAAAAGCAAGACTTGAATTCAACAAAATCTTCATAAAAAAATCATGTGATATTATTGACAAACACGGATGAAATGTGATATAATAAAATCCGATGGTGGGGCTTCTGCCGTTTTGCAGGGGAACCGCCGGAACCGGATCTGCGAGGATAAAGCCAGAAGTCATGAAATAACGAAAGAGGGGTTTGCCTATGGAAATTGCGATTATTGCACATGATCTGAAGATGGAGTTGATGACCCAGTTCTGCATTGCGTATTGCGGTATTTTGAGCAAACACAACCTCTGTGCCACCAGCGTGACCGCAAAGTATATTTCCGAAGCTACCGGCCTTCAGATCGAGCGGCTTCTCAACGGCGATCAGGGCGGGGAACAGCAGATCGCCTCCCGCATTGCCTACAATGAGATCGATGTGCTACTCTACTTCCGGGACACCCGTCCGTCCGGCAACTACGACGAGACGGAGCATGAGCTGTTGCGGATGTGTGATATGTACAATATTCCCGTGGCCACCAATATCGCCACCGCTGAGGTGCTGATCATGGCCCTGGATCGGGGAGACTTGGATTGGCGGGAGGTCATGAATCCCAAGTCGGAGTACAACAGGAGACATAAACAGGCATAAGGAGCGGGCCGTCCCCTCACAGGACAAGCCCCCGTAAGGAACAAGCCAGCCGGATAGCGGCGCACAGAGAGGAAGGAGCAGGTGAAAGCCTTCCCGCAGGGTGCCGGCTGTGTACCGCCCTTGCGGTCTTCTGCAACTGAATACAGAATAAAAGAGTGAAAATTCCGGGTGGAACCGTGCCGGATCCGGCGTGCGCCCCATAGCGTCACGCCCGGCGTGTGCCTTTGGGCACTAAGCCATATGATCATGCACCCCGGGGAACTTTGGCGCCTGCGTGCGCTTGAGTCCCCCGGGGTTCTGATATGTATATTTTTTATTCATAAGGAGATAGGAGTATGAAGATCAATTTTGGAAACCAGACCGTCACCTTTGACAACCCGCTGACGGTCTACGATGCCGCCGCCGCGGCTGGCCTTATCAGCCGGGATGTGCTGTGCGCCCATGTGAACGGCAAGCTCTGTGCCCTGACCCAGATGTTGGAGGGGGACGCAGATGTGGAGCTGCTCACCTTTGCGGATGCGGATGGGAAGCATGTGTTCCGCCACACCGCCTCCCACATCCTGGCACAGGCAGTCAAGCGTCTGTACCCGGACACCAAGCTGACCATCGGGCCGGCCATTGACAACGGCTTTTACTACGATTTCGACAGCGAGGTCTCCTTCACCCCCGAGATATTGAAGGACATCGAGGCTGAGATGAAGAAGATCGTCAAGGAGAACCTGAAGATCGAACGGTTCGAGTTGCCCCGGGAGGAGGCCATCGCCCTGATGCAGGAGAGAGGGGAGCCGTACAAGGTACAGCTGATCCAGGAACTGCCGGAGGGAGAGGTCATCAGCTTCTACCGGCAGGGGGAGTACACCGACCTGTGCGTCGGCCCGCACCTGTTCTCCACCGGTGCGGTCAAGGCCTTCAAGCTGACCCAGTGTACCGGTGCCTACTGGAAGGGAGATCAGAAGAACAAGATGCTCCAGCGCATCTACGGCGTGGCCTACCCCTCCAAGGAGGAGATGAACCAGTACCTGACCGCTGTGGAGGAGGCCAAGAAGCGGGATCACAACAAGCTGGGCCGGGACCTGGAATACTTCACCACCGTGGATGTCATCGGGCAGGGTCTGCCTATCCTTCTGCCCAAGGGTGCCCGTGTGATCCAGATCCTTCAGCGTTGGGTGGAGGATGTGGAGCAGTCCCGGGGCTGTCTGCTGACCAAGACCCCCCTCATGGCCAAGTCCGACCTGTATAAAATCTCCGGCCACTGGGATCACTACCTGGACGGTATGTTCGTGCTGGGCGACCCCAACGACTATACCAAGGAATGCTTTGCCCTGCGTCCCATGACCTGCCCCTTCCAGTACCAGGTCTTCCTGAACCGGAAGCGCTCCTACCGTGACCTGCCCATGCGCCTGACCGAGACCTCCACCCTGTTCCGCAACGAGGACAGCGGCGAGATGCACGGCCTGATCCGGGTGCGGCAGTTCACCATCTCCGAGGGGCACTACATCCTACGCCCGGAGCAGCTGGAGGATGAGTTCCGGAACTGTCTGGAGCTGGCTAAGTACTTCCTGGGCACCGTGGGCCTTCTGGACAAGTGCACCTTCCGCTTCTCCCAGTGGGATCCCGCCAACCCCAAGAACAAGTATGAGGGCACGCCGGAGCAGTGGGAGGAGGCCCAGGCCCTGATGGGCAAGATCCTGGACGACCTGGATGTGAAGTACACCGTCGGCATTGACGAGGCCGCCTTCTACGGGCCGAAGCTGGACATCCAGTATCACAATGTGTATGGCAAGGAGGACACGCTGGTCACCATTCAGATCGACCTGCTCCTGTCCAAGCAGTTCGGCATGACCTATGTGGATGCCGACGGGCAGGAAAAGTACCCCTATATCATTCACCGCACCTCCCTGGGGTGCTACGAGCGCACGCTGGCCTACCTGCTGGAGACCTACGCCGGGGCCCTGCCCATGTGGATGGCACCCACTCAGGTCAGGATCCTGCCCATGGGCGAGAACGAGCTGACTTACTGCCAGGCTCTGGCGGACAGGTACGCCGCCGCCGGACTGCGGGTGGAGGTAGACAGGAGCAACAATACCATTGGCTACAAGATCCGTGCCGCCCAGCAGGAGAAGATCCCCTATATGCTGGTGGTCGGCGGAAAGGAAGTGGAGTCCGGCACGGTGTCCGTCCGCTCCCGCCAGGGAGAAGTGACCAACGGTGTCAGCACCGATCAGTTCCTTGCCGATGCGCTGGCTGAGGTGGCGGAGAAGCGGAGATGAACTCCTTGACAAGCAAGGCCACTATGACAGACATGGAAGACACGCCCGCTGTGCCGGATATGACCGATACGACCGGGACGAGCCACATGACCCCCGCCCAGCGGGGAGAGATGGCCAAGGCGTATTTCAAAGAGGGGTATAGTTGCGCCCAGGCGGTTCTCCTGGCCTTCCCGGATCTGACTGGCCTGGACGAGGGGACAGCCGCCCGGCTTGGCTCCTCCTTCGGGGGCGGCATGGGCAGGATGCGGGAGGTCTGCGGAGCGGTCAGTGGGGCACTGATGGTGCTGGGCTTTGCGTTGGGGTATGATGACCCGAAAGCCCAGGATGCCAAGAACGCCCACTATGCCCGGGTACGGGACTTTGCCGCCCGGTTCCGGGAGCGGAGCGGGGGCAACTCCATCCTCTGCCGGGAGCTTCTGTCCGGGGTGCCCCACACCGAGGGCGGCGACGCCGAGGCACGCACCTCCGCCTACTACCGCAAACGCCCCTGCCCGGAGCTATGCGCCCTGGCGGCAGAGATCGCCGGGGAGATGCTGGCAGAGGCGGATGAAAGGTGACGGTTTCGGGGGAACTTTCTGAAGAAAGTTCCCCCGAACCCCTTCAAAGACTTTCACAGCCCGCTCTACAGTATACAGTGGAAAAGAGAGCGAAAACAATGCAGGGGCAACCGCTCCGCTGGTAGCGGCAAACGGCGGCTCCTGCATTTTTTCGGATTCTAAAGGAATGATTGGAGAGGTTCAGATGGTTTACCGTAAAGCAACAGAGCAAGACCTTGCACAGATCATAGACATGAAGAACAGGGTCAAGGAGCAGATCATCCGGGAGGGTTTGCCCATCTGGCAACACGGGTACCCCCTGGATTCCATGATACAGGAGGACATCCAGCGGGGTGAGGGCCGGGTCATGGAGGCGGAGGAGGACGGGGAGATCGTAGCCTACGCCGTTTTTCATCCCAGCCTGGAGGAGTATCCGGCCGGAACCTTCGGGAGCGACCGGATGCAGAGCTTCGGGCGGCTGATGGTGAAGACGGCGTACGCCGGACGGCATATCGGACAGACCTTTGTCCGGGAGATGATCCGGGAGGCGGAGCAGCTGGGGGTGGACGGGATGGGCATCCTGGCGGACGCCTGCAACAGCCGGGCCCTGCATCTGTATACCAAATTCGGCTTCCGGAAGGAGGGGAGTGCCCAGTTCCCCTATGCCTACCTGGACATATACGCCCTATACTTTCACCATGCCCCCTGCGGGGAGCAGGAAACGGAGGAAACGGAAGCGTATGAATGATGGTTATCTGAATGCACAGGATCACGAACCGTACAGGGATCTGCTCTCCCTGGGAGCCAGGGGGGACGGTGTGTCCGAGGATGGCACCATCCTCCAGAGCTACCTGGACAGCGGCGGGCGGTATGTCTACCTGCCTGCCGGGTGCTACCGGGTGGACCGCACCCTGCGCCTGCCCTCCGGAACCCACATTCAGGCCCACCCCTGCGCCCGGGTGTTCCTCTCGGGCCGGATCAAACCGATGGCCGGGGACTTCCTGCTGACCAATCAGGCCGCAGGGCAGGAAGGCAACGGATGGGACAGGGATATTTCCATCCGGGGCGGTATATGGGACGGCGGCTTTGGGCAGGGCTACAACGACAAGACCGGGGACATTCTGGACATGACCCAGGCGTCCGGTGCCTGTATGAACTTTGTCAGGGTCAGCGGCCTCACCCTGTCCCACATGGTCATTGCCAACAGTGTCACCTACTACCTGCGGCTGGGGGAGGTCACGGATTTTTCCATCACCGACCTTTCCCTGGTCTCGGATCGTGTGGCCTACAATCAGGACGGCATCCATTTCGGTGGCGGGTGCCAGCGGGGGGTGGTGGACGGTCTGCGGGTCCTCTCACGGGGGCAGACCAACGATGACCTGTTGGCCTTCAATGCCGATGATTCCACGGTGCGGGTGGAGAACGGCGGCCTTGTCTGCGCACCCATCCAGGACATCCATGTGCGGAATGTGTACGCCGAAGACTGCTACACGGCCATCCGCCTCCTGTCCGTGACATCGGCCATCCGCCGTGTGACCGTCCAGCACATCACCGCCGGGGTGCGGGTGTACGCCCTGAACATGGACGGAGCCAGGTACTGCCGGACACCGCTCTTCCGGGATGCCGACCGCCCCGGAGGAGTGGGGGAGCTGGACGGCGTGGTCATCCGGGACTTTTCCTTTTGGGCGACCCGCCCGGACGGACACACCCCGCTGATCCATGCCGAGACTCTGCCGGGGGCAGGCGGGCTGACGGTGGCTCTGCGGCGACTGACCGCAAAAGAGCCCGCCAATGACCGGCCGCTGTTGCAGGCGGGAAAGATCCCGGGGAGCCGCCTGACCCTCAGCCGTCCGGGTCGCCCGGAGGAGCCTGTCAGGCTGGCCACCTCTGCCGACAGGTACACCACCCAGGACAGCGACATCTGCGAGGTGCGCCTGGAGCGGGAAGCCCACCGGTAGACAGGAAGACAGGTAGACAGTTGGACAGTCGGACAGTTGGACAGTTAGACAGTTAGACAGTTGGACAGTCGGACAGTCGGACAGAGACAGGGAGCGGCTTCACAACTCCGTCAGCATATCCGGTAGCGTGTGCCGGGTAGCCTGTATTCTGGCGGCCTGTGGATGAGGGTCAGACACAAGGAAGGCGGCGTGATCCTGGAAGAGATACAGGCGCACGCGGGTGTATATCTCATCCCCAAGCCGCATGTAGCGCACCCGCAGACGGCGGGTCAGGCCGGTATGGGGATCCCAGCGGGAGGGGACATATATGCCCCGGAGGTAAATGTACTCGTCGTAGGTGCGGTCGGTGGTGTTGGCAAAGAAGAAAATGTCCAGCTGATCCTCATGCCTGCGCTTGTGGATGTGGCTGATCATGCCGCCGCCGGGGATGTACTCCACCAGCCCCAGCCGGGAAAAGTCATTGTAGGTGGTACTCAGTGCTCCGTAGCTCTCAAAGCGGGGCATATTGGGCATATACACATCCAGCGGCACAGGGAAGGTACGAAGCGCACGGTACAAGCTGGCGCAGTCCGTCATTTCCGTGCCATCGGCACTGGTCTGATTGGTGGAGAAGTAGTAAGCCATGCCGCCCCGGTCGTTGGTATGGCAGAAGGAGTCCCGGATGATGTGGGAGGAAAGGGCTTCCTCACCGAAAATATGACGGACAATGGCTCGTACCTCCCGGTCAGCCGGTGTGCCGTACGCCTCGGTTCTCATGAAATCATCCGGGTCTCGCCCGTTCGTCAGGTCGGTGGCACCGAACTCAAAGGCATACCGGGGCAATGCACCGGCGGCCAACACCTTGCCGCCCCGGTCATAAAAATCCCGGATCATCCGTATGTTGGAAAGACTGATCATGTCCGCTCCGGGCAGGATCAGAATGGAGAAACGCTGGGTCTGGTAGGGGGAGGTCAGGATCAAGGCCCCGTCCTCCACACGGCAGTTTTCCGACAGGACATGGGGATGCAGAATGGTGATGTCCTGCCCGGCGTAGGTGGAGAGGGAGCTGAGCAGGGTCATGTAATTGCAGGTGAACGGGGTGTTGGGGTACTCAAATTTCCCGCCTGTCGGTGCTTCATACAGGTATACCTTGTCGTGGAGGGCGTAGATGGGGTAGAGCATGGCCATGTCGTTGACCCGGCTCCCGCCCCGGAGCAGAGCCTGGATGCGGGCTACGAACTCGGAGTAGGTGTAGCGCCCGTTGGTTCCGGTCAGCTTCATGTGCAGGCGATCTACCAGTGTCCGGTTGAACATGGGGCGACCGGTGTCCGCATGGGCCATGATCAGGTTGGCCCCGTGACCGAAGGCGTTCAGGGTGTCCTTGTAGGCAATGCGGGCATCCACCCGGGCATAGTCACGGAACAGCTCGCAGGCAACGAACTTGCTGCCGTAGTTGTCCGCCGCCGAGGCGGCCAGGTGGGTGGAGTTCATACCGTACAGGTAGGATCTCTCCTGCACAGCACAGGGGGAAAAGACCTGATTGGCCAGGGCATCCCCGCTCAGCCAGGAGCAGGCAGGTAATTGTGGCTCGGCACCGGATGCGATGAGCCGCATATTGTTCCGGTCGGCAAAGGCCTTCAGTGCGCAAAGATACCCGGAGCGGAGCATCTCTGCCCGACAGTCCATGAGGAGGGATTTGAGATGTGGCCCCTGTTCTCCGATGTCGTGGTACAGAGCCGGATAGAAGGGCGCAGGGTCAAAGCCGAACCGGATGGAGAACAGCCGGTTGAATTCCGGATCCCAGTTGCGCCGGTTGGGTGCATGAAAGGAGAGGTCGGACACATACAGGGTGCCGATCTGTCCGCCCGGTTCCCCCAGTGCTGTCAGATCCAAGGCGTCGAACAGCCCCCGGAGAAAGGTCATCCCGGCGGAGGCGGACAGGCGGTTACAACTCATCATCCGCTCCTCCCCCGCCAGTGGCAGGGAGGTACAGATGTACTCCTCCACTGTCCAGTTGCCGGCGGGGACGGTGAAATCCAGATAGCCGTCCTTGATGTAGTCCCGCAGATCCATCATGTCGGTGTGCTCGTCGTCGTAGGCCATCAGGGACATGAGCGTGCCCCCGTGCAGAGGCATATGAAGAACCTCGTGGGGATCACAGTAGTACTCCCGACGGATCAGGGACTGGGAGCGGAGAGCGTCTGCCTGCGCTTCAGGCAGGGATAGGAAGTAGCTTTGCTCCAGGACGGGCTCCAGGTAAAAGCCCACCTTGATACCGGCCCGGCGGGCCGCCTTGACCAGGGAGGCGTACATGGCTCCCGCCTGCGGGATCACATCGGCTCCGGGAACCACAGAGGCGGGCAGGCGTGGGAAGACGCAGGCGATCCCGTTGAGGGCACAGCGGCTCACGCACAGATCTATTTCCTCCTCCGTAGGCGGGAAGTGCTTCAGTTGTTGGAACACCGACATCCGGTGCTTGCTCTTCACTCTGTGGAAGGCAGTTTCGGCGTGCCGGTACTTGGCGGATCGATGTTTCATAGAAAAACCTCATAAGACGATGGATGAGTCCGGAAAATATATGTCCTGCTTTGAAAGTTCTTGGGGATTCGGAGAACAGGCGTTTCCCGGTTACAGTTCAGGTGGGTAGCCGTGGAATAACCGTATCATATTATGCTTCGTACAGGATTTAACAATTGTAGTACGGCGTAACAAGTTAAGGAACCGCTGATTGATTCGGCGGCACATCTTCGGCACATCTTTTCCCGCCTGCTTCTTGCCGAAAAACTCGATGTACATCCAGTACATCTTGCGTTTTTCGCAATCGCAGACGAAAAAATCTGTACCGCATCTGTACCACCTCATTCAATCAGCGTTTCCTTAAATTTCAATCGTTACAGTGTAGTAGGGGCGACATCCGTATACGGAGCCGTATACGGAGCCGTATACGGAGCCGTATACGGATGTGTTCGCCCACCATGTGGGCGAACGCAGTTTTTTTCTACAGAATAAATGGATTTATGTGTCAATTTCATAGCCGCCTGGCTGAACTGCAATGATTCCTGCCCCCGGAATGGCCGCAGGGGTTGCAATCGGGGCGCGGATATGGTATAATAGAAGGCAATGATACGGCTGATACAGCCTCTTTGCGGGGGCGGGGAAGGACGGTGCTTTTATGGAGATCACCATCAGAGAGGGCGCAGATCCGGCACTCCTTGCGGCGGCGCACGCCTTTTACGATCGGTACAGCGTAGCCGGGGAGGGGCAGGATAATACCGACCTGCGGCTTCTGCCGGTGGGTCAGGAGGAATGGGAAGGCTGGCTGGCGGGGACGGGACGGCATACCGTCACCGCCTGGCAGGGCCAGCGGCTGGTGGGGCTTTGCCTGGGAGCCGAGGGGCCGGAAAGAAGGTGCGGCTACCTGTCCTACCTGTGCGTGGCACCGGATCGCCGCAGGCAGGGGATCGGCACCCGGCTGATGGACAGGCTGGAGTCGGTGCTGGGGAAAGTGCCGGAGACGGACAAGCTGGAGGTGGTGTTCCATAACCCGGTGCACCTGCCCTGGTTGTTGCCTGGTTGCGGCGGGGACTGGCACCCCTGTATGCCGGGGGTGGACATGGACTCTGCCCTGTACCCCTTCCTGCGAAGCCGGGGATGGCAGGACTTCGCCCGGCAGAATCTGTACCATCAGCGGCTGGCGGGGTACACCGACCCCCCGGCACTGGCGGCCAACCGGGCACGGCTTTTGTCGGAGGGCATCCAACTGACTATGTACGATCCGACCCGCCACAGGGGGCTGGCCGAGCTGTTCGACAACATCCGCAATCCGGGCTGGAAAGCCCAGGTGCTGGCTCACACCGACCGACCCATCGTGGTGGCGGTGGATCGCCGGGTCGGGGACACACCGGAGGGCGGGCTGGTGGTCTCCTACACCGGACCTCTCTCGGTGGAGGGCAGCCCAGGCCGGGGCAATTTCTGCGGCATCGGCACACGCACCGACTACCGGGGGCGGGGCATCGGGAAGCTGGTGTTCTGTGAGATGTGTCGCCGACACGCCGAGGCGGGGGCGGACTTCATGTCCCTGTACACCGGGGACAGCAACCCGGCTCGCCACATTTACGAGGCCGCCGGATTTACCATCGTCCGCTCCTTCATGGACATGAGAAAGACGCTGTGACTGACACAGGAAAGGGTATTCATATGAGAAATGTATTGATCTCAGGCGGCTCCCGGGGGATCGGCCGGGCCTGCGTGGAGGCCTTTAGCCGGGCCGGGGACAGGGTAGCCTTCCTGTACCGGAACCGGGAAGACAAGGCGGCAGAGGTGGCCGGACAGACCGGGGCCTACCCGATCCGGGCGGACATATCCGACCCGGAAGTGGTGAGGCAGGCGGTGGAGGCCGCCGCCGCCCATCTGGGGGGCGTGGACATCCTGGTCAACAATGCAGGTGCGGCACTCCTTGGCCAGATCCAGGATGTGACGGATGCCCAGTGGCGGAACCTTGTTGACACGGATCTGTCCGGGGCCTTCTACCTGTGCCGGGCGGTGGCTCCCCTGATGGTCAGACAGCACGGCGGCGCCATCGTGAACATCGGCTCCATGTGGGGCAAGACCGGGGCTTCCTGCGAGGTGGCCTACTCGGCGGCCAAGGCGGGCATCCGGGGACTGACCATGTCCTTAGCCAAGGAGCTGGGGCCGTCCGGCATCACGGTGAACTGCGTGGAGCCGGGGCTGATCGACACGGATATGAATGCGGCTCTCACGGCCGAGGTGCGGCAGGCTCTCCGGGAGGAGACGCCCTTGGGGCGTATGGGTACACCGGCGGAGGTAGCCGCCGCCGTCCTGTTCTTCGCCTCCCCCGCCGCCGCTTTCATCACCGGTCAGGTGCTGGGCGTGGACGGAGGCATGGCTATATGAACCGGAGACAGGGGTACAGGGGTAACTCTTTGAGAGTTACCCTCGGCTCTTTTATCCTCCATGGAACAGTCGATCAGGATTTCAGCACCTTGACAAAGGCTTCGATGCGCTCCAGCGCCTGGGTGATGTGCTTCACCGAGTAGGCGTAGGAGATGCGGGCAAAGCCCTCTCCCCCCTCGCCGAAGGCGGTGCCGGGGATGATGGCGCACTTGTGCTCGTACAGCAACCGCTCGCAGAAGCTGTCGCTGGACAGGCCGAACTGGCCAATCTCGGGGTAGATATAGAAGGCTCCCTCCGGTTCAAAGGACGGAATGCCGATGCTCTGCAGGCCGTTGTAGATGTACCGGCGACGGCGGTTGTACTCATCGGTCATAGCGGCAATGTCCTCGTCCCCATGGCGCAGGGCCTCCACGGCGGCAAGCTGGGAGGTGGTGGGGGCGCACATGATGGCGTACTGATGCACCTTCAGCATCTGCTTGGCCAGGGGGGCGGGGGCGCAGAGGTAGCCCAGCCGCCAGCCGGTCATGGCGTAGGCTTTAGAGAAGCCGCTGGCCAGAATGGTGCGCTCCCACATACCGGGCAGGGAAGCGATGGACACATGGCGGCGTCCGTAGGTCAGCTCGGCGTAGATCTCATCCGACAGGACGATGATCTGCTTCTCCCGCAGGATCTGGGCGATCTTTTCCAGATCTTCCCGATCCATCACGGCACCGGTGGGGTTGTTGGGGTAGGCCAGCACCAGCATCTTGGTCTTCTCTGTGATGGCTGACTCCAGAAGCTCGGGGGTGAGCTTGAACTTATCCTGGTTGCGGGTCTGTACCGTGACCGGTACGGCACCGCACATCCGGGCAATGGGAGCATAACAGACGAAGCAGGGAGTGGGGATGATGACCTCGTCCCCGGGGGAGAGAATGGTGCGCATGGCCAGGTCAATGGCCTCACTGCCGCCCACGGTGACAACCGTCTCATGGACGGGGTCGTAGGTGAGATCGAATCGCCGGTGCAGGTACTTACATATCTCCTGACGAAGCTCCAGCGTGCCGGCGTTGGAGGTGTAGTAGGTCTTCCCGCTCTCAAGGCTTTCAATACCGGCCTCCCGGATGTGCCAGGGGGTGACGAAATCCGGCTGACCCACCGTCAGGGCAGTGACATCGCTCATTCCGTCCAGCAGGTCGAAAAATTTCCGTATGCCGGAGGGGGGCATCTCCACCACCCGCCGGGGCAGGATCAAATCGTAATCAATGGAAGCCATCAGACGCAGTTCCCTCTTTCATCAATTTCGGGGGCACCGTACACGATGCCCTTGTCCTTGTATCTGCGCAGGACAAAATGGGTGGCGGTGGACATGACGAACTCAATGGGGGCCAGCTTCTGGGCCACGAAGAAGGCCACCTCCTTCATGGTGCGCCCCTCAATGATGACGCACAGGTCATAGCTGCCGGACATGAGGTACACGCTCTGCACCTCCGGATAGTTGTAGATCTTTTCGGCGATCCGGTCGAAGCCCCGATCCCGCTGGGGGGTGATCTTGACCTCGATCATGGCGGTGACATACTCCCGCTCGGTCTTGTCCCAGTCTATGATGGTCTTATAGCCCAGGATGACCCCCTCGGCCTCGTAGGCGGAGATCATTTTCCGGATATCGCCCACCTCCTTGTCAAGCATGATCGCCAACTGCTCCGGTGTCAGGGTGGCGTTGTCCTCCAGAACTTTCAGTAGTTGATCCATTTTATCGGTTCCTTTCCTGTTTGGGTTTGACTTTCCGGCTGTCAGTGCCGGATCTTTTCCATAATTTTATCATATGTCAGGCCGTACCGTTCTGCGATATCCCGGGCATAGGATCTTCCGTCCGGCTTGGCCCGGGAGATGATGAAGGAGCGTTTGCCCTCCCCCTCGATCCCGGCTACCAGGGTGTCTATGCGTACCCCGCCGGAGGCGGCGGACTGGGCATTGATGCGATCCACCTCGGCGGCCAGCTCGTGCAGGTGGGTGGAGAACAGGCACCGGCATCCCACCTGGGACAGCCCGGCCAGCACCTCGGCGGCAATGTAGGACGCTTCGTAGGAGCCGGTGGAGGACAGGGACTCGTCCAGCAGTACCAGGCTGTCCCCCGTCACCGCATCGAAGATCTCGCCCAACCGGGCGCATTCCTCGCCCAGCCGCCCCTTGTCGATGGTGTCATCGGCACCGGTGGGGAAGTGGGTGTAGATCCCGTCGGCGGGGCTGATTTCACAGCTGGCGGCAGGCAGGTACATACCCAGCTGGAGCATGACCTGACACAGGCCGATGGCGCAGGTGATGACGGACTTCCCGCCCCGGTTGGGGCCGGTCAGCACATAGATCATGGCGTTCTCCGGGGTGCTGTCAAAGGCGATGCTGTTGGGCACGATGGTCTCCCCCTCCGGTAGCTTCAGAGCCACGGCGGGGTTGTACAGCCCCTCGGCTCGGAAGATGCGAGCCTCCATGGGACAAAGGACAGGGGCGCACAGGGGACAGCCCCGGGCCTTCAGGGTCTCCTGGAGCCGGGTGCCCTTGACGATGAACTCGATCTCCGGCATCAGCCCCAGCAGAAAATCCGTGTTCTCCAGCACATAGCTCTGCACGATCTTCTTCCAGGAGCGCAGGGAGGAGCGGTAGACATCGTTGATGGCGGCATTGAAGGCCAGGGACAGGGCTGTCTTCTGATTTTCCGACTGCTTCTTGCCGAAGGGAACCAGATTGGCGATGCAGGTGTACGCATCGTCCTTGAAGTTGAGGCGGAGAATTTTTTCCAGCACCTCACCGGATTTGAAGGGCTGGGCGTTGATGGACAGCACCCCTGCCTGGGCAGGACGGAGCTGGGCGTCCAGGTTGACCCCGATGGTCACGCTCCTGATCTCCCGCACCCGTTGGGTCAGCTCGTTCAGCTTCTTGTTCAGCTCGGCGTAGTAGTCCGACTCGGCCAGCTCGGTGACGCAGTCGCATAGCCGCCGGAAGGCCGTGCCCCGGAGGTTGTCCCGCACCTGGGACATGCCCCTGTGCAGGATGTCCACGCAGGTGATGTACAGCTCGATCTCCGTCATGCTGGACAGGTAGGAGGCGGTGTCCTCCCCGCCGCTGTCGCTCTCCAGCCGCCGCAGTTCAGTGATGTCCTGGAGCACCGGAACCAACCTCTGCAATGTTTCGGTGAGGGTGGGGTTGGCCAGCATGTCGGCAAAGGTCTCATTGCGGTAGGCGATCACCGCCGGGTCTGTGGTGAAGAACTCGGACAGGGGACGGCTCTTGGGGTTGAATATTTCCAGCATCCCCAGCTCCTGGAGGGTGTACATGTCGATGTCCGGCACATGCACGCCGCCAAGGTGTTCCTGCTGGGTCTGCGCATCCGGGTACAGAAGGCTGAAATTTTCAAGTTTCATAACATTTTTTCCATTCTATTGTATGTAGCCGGGACTTACTCCACCGGCAGCTCCACCCGTTCCCCCTCACGGATCACGGTCACATGGGGAAGGCCGGCGGCTGCCAGGAGAGCGTAGCCCTTGCGTATGGCTCGGCCCAGATTGGCAGGGCAGTGGGCGTCGGAGCCGATGGTGACCAGGCGGCCACCGCAGTCGGCATACAGCTTGAGAAGCTCCAGGGTGGGCATACCGATGCCCAGCCCCCGCCACAGGGTGGACACATTCAGCTCCAGAGCCATGTCCCGCTCCATGAGAAGCCTAAAGATGGCCCGGATCTTCTCGTAGTACGGCTTGAAGTCAAAGGCCTGGCCGGCCAGGGTGATGTAGCGGTGTATGTATGTCAGGTGCCCCAGGGTGGAAAGGCCGGGGAAGCGGATCATCTCTGCCGTCTCGTCCAAAGCCCGGTCAAAGAGCTGGGCCACAAGAGCCGGGGTCATCTCTTCAAACTTCAGCATGGCAAAGTCCGGGACACCCCGCAGATTGTGCAGAGAGCCGATGACAAATTCATAGGGGTGGCGAGCCAGCACCGCCCGTGCCACCTCCGGGTACTGGGATGCATTGCCCAGTTCAATGCCCCGGGTCAGGTACAGCCTCCCCCGGTACTTCTCCTGGGCGGCGGTCATGGCCTCCCAGGCGGCATCCGCCTGGTAGGGATCATATATTCCCTCGGCCTCCCCGTTGACATCGCAGTGGTCGGTGATGCACAGGTCGGTCAGTCCGATCTCCAGTGCCCGGCGGCAGAGGGAGTCGGGGGTGGAGTCGGGTGCTCCGTCAAAGGAGAAAGAGGTGTGGGTGTGGTAATCGCAAAGGGTCATGGTGCGCCGCTTCCTTTCGCATAGCTTCCTACCCTCATTATACCATACTTTTTCCGGTTTGTACAGTGTCTGCGAGGATTTTTTCTCTACCGTTTCTACGGCGAAAAAGGGAACGCATGGCGGGTAGGTGAACTGTAACAAATATTTTCATGTTCCGGGAGAAATTTACGCAAACATATTGACAAGTCAACATTTATGTGCTATAATACTGTCCAGTCAAATATTGAGCGGTCAATATTTGCCAATTCAAACGGAGGCGTGTACAGATGGATGAAGATGTATGTGAGGAACAGCCCATCGTTTTCAATGGGTATGTCCGCTTGTCTGTGGTGATTTCATCACTGCAAAAGAATCTGGAGAGGGTCAAATCCGACCGTGTCGGGCCGCTGAACCTGAAAAACAGTGAAGTATTCATCATGTATATGCTTCACGACAACCCGGATGGTCTGTCGGCGGAACAGCTTTCACAGGCGTGCAGGCTGGATCGCTCCCTGATCTCCCGAAGTCTGCCTGATCTGAAGGAGAAGGGGTACATCGAATTTCGGGATCTGCCGGCCAATAAACGGCGGTACGGGAGCAAGATCACCCTGACCGAAAGCGGCAGGAAGGTGGGCGACAAGCTGATCTGGTGGGCCACGAAGATCCAAAGCTATCTGGACAGCGGGATCCCGCGGGAGCATCTGGAGATCATGTATCAGACCCTGGATAAACTGCGGGAAGGCTTTGAACGGCTGAACCGGGATCCCCAGCTGGGAATGGGTCTGTTTCCGGATGTGCAAAAGACGGAGGTGAGCGGGACAGATAAAGAGTAAGGGCAACCGGAATCACAGCAACGAATGCTTGACAACAGAGGAACGGCAACCGTGGCACACATAGTGGGGTTCATAATTTTATTATAAAAGGAGTTTACTACCATGACCGAGCAAAAGATCAAAGAGATGCTTTCCGAAAGACTGGGGATCCCCGCAGAGGAGATCACCGCAGATTCCAAATTCAGCGACCTGGGCCTGGATTCTCTGGATATGGCCGAGATGCTGATGAATGTGGAGGCTGAATTCGGTGTGACAGTGGAGGCTGATCCTTCCCTGCAGACCGTGGGCGCTCTGGTGGAGAAGCTGGAGAACGCCGGAAAGTAAGCGTTGGTGCCCGTGCACAGACTTGCAGGAAACGGGCAGAATACCGGGCTGTCGTACTCCTCGTGCGGCAGCCCGGGTGTTTGAGAAAGGATAACAGGAACAGTATCATGATTATTTCACCTGTTTGTGAGATGCTGCATATATGCTACCCCGTCTTTCAGGGCGGAATGGCCTGGATCTCGGATGGCCGCCTGGCGGCCGCCGTGTCTGAGGGCGGCGGACTGGGCATCATTTCAGCCATGAACGCCGGGGCTGATTACCTGAAGGAGCAGATCCGCCTGGCTCGCTCCCTGACGGATAAGCCCTTCGGCGTCAATATCATGCTGATGAGCCCCCATGTGGAAGAGGTAGCCCGGACTGTGATCGAGGAAAAGGTCCCGGTGGTGACCACCGGTGCCGGATCGCCCGGCAAGTATATCCCCGCCTGGAAAGAGGCGGGCATCACCGTCATTCCCGTGGTTGCTTCGGTGGCTTCCGCTAAGATGGCTGTCAGAGCCGGGGCGGATGCCGTCATTGCGGAGGGTCAGGAGTCCGGCGGGCACATCGGCGAGCTGACCACCATGGCTCTGGTACCCCAGGTCTGCGATGCGGTGGAGGTGCCGGTGCTGGCCGCCGGAGGTATCGCCGATGGCCGGGGCATGGCCGCCGCCCTCATGCTGGGGGCTTGCGGCGTGCAGATGGGCACCCGGTTCCTGGTGGCATCTGAGTGCGGGGTCCATCAGAACTACAAGGACATGATCCTCAAAGCCAGCGACATATCCACCGTCACCACAGGCCGCCGCTTCGGAGGCAACACCTGCCGGTGCATCAAGAACCAGTTCAGCCGGGACTTCCTGCGCATGGAGTATCAGCCCGAGACCACCGCTGAGGATGTGGCCCAGCTGGGAACCGGTGCTTTGCGCCGTGCGGCGGTGGAGGGAGATGTGAAGGATGGCTGTGTGCTGGCCGGGCAGATTTCCGGTATGGTACATGAAGAGATGCCTGCCGCCCGGATCATCCGGGAGGTATGCGATGCCTGCGAGGAGCAGCTGAGGAGGAGCAGTACATGGGTAAGATAGCCTTTGTCTTTTCCGGCCAGGGTGCCCAGCACCCCGGCATGGGTATGAATTTCTATGAGCAGGATCCCGCTGTCCGTGATCTGTTTGACCGTGTCGAGGCCATCCGCCCCGGGACACTGGAGACTATGAGAAACGGGGATGAGGAGACCCTCCGTGCCACCGAGAACACCCAGCCCTGCCTGTACCTGGCTGACCTGGCACCGGCCATGGTGCTTGACCGGATGGGCGTACATCCGGACGGCGTGGCCGGTTTCTCCCTGGGGGAGCTTCCGGCGCTGAGCTTTGCCGGAGCCTGCGAGCTGACAGAGGGCTTTGCCTTGACTGTTCAGCGGGGCCTTTTCATGGGGGAGGCCTCCCGTGCGGTGCACACCGCCATGGCGGCTGTGGTCAAGTTGCCCAACCAGATCGTGGAGCAGGCCTGCCGGGACTTCACCCGGGTGTACCCCGTGAACTACAACTGCCCGGGACAGCTGGTGGTGGCCGGAGACGCAGAGGAGATGCCCGCCTTCAGCCAGCGCATCCGTGAGCTGGGTGGCATGGCTCTGCCCCTGAAGGTGGCCGGTGGCTTCCACTCCCCCTTCATGGAGAGTGCCGCTGTCCGCTTTGCCCAGGTGCTGTCAGAAACCGACTTCGCCACGCCCCGCATTCCGGTGTATGCCAACCGGACCGGTCTGCCCTATGAGGGGCCGGTGGCTAAGACCCTGTCGGAGCAGATGAATCATCCGGTTCTCTGGGAGAAGACCATCCGGCAGATGTCCGCTGATGGGTTCGACACCTTCGTGGAGACCGGCGTGGGCAATGTGCTGTCCAAGCTGATTGCCAAGATCCTGCCCGGCACCAAGGTTTACACCGTATCCGAGCCGGAAGCCTGCGAGAAGGTAGCCGGGGAGGTGTCGAGCCATGCTTAACGGTCAGGTTGCCGTCGTCACCGGCGGCTCAAGAGGCATCGGCCGGGCGATCTGCCTGGAGCTGGCCGGACGGGGGGCAGATGTGGCCTTCCTCTGCGCCGGAAATCAGGATGCCGCCCGAGATACGCTGGCCGCCATACAGGAAAAGGGGGTGCGGGGGGCGTACTACCTTTGTGATGTGTCCGACCCCCAGGCCGTAGCCCAGACCTTCCGGACGCTGACGGCGGAGATGGGAACGGTGGACATTCTGGTCAACAACGCCGGGATCACACGGGATAAGCTGGCCCTGATGATGACACCCCAGGACTTTGACGGGGTGCTGGATGTGAACCTGTCCGGCGCTTTTTACTGCATCAAGCAGGTGCTTCCCCTGTTCCTGAAGAAGAGGAAGGGAAAGATCATCAACATCACCTCGGTGTCCGGCCTGACCGGAAACCCGGGGCAGTGTAACTATGCCGCCTCCAAGGCCGGGCTGATCGGCCTGACCAAGACCCTGGCCCGGGAGATGGCCTCCCGGAATGTCACCTGCAATGCGGTGGCCCCGGGCTTCGTGGAGACGGACATGACCGCCACCCTGGCCGGGCAGAAGGAGACGCTCCTGGATCAGATCCCCCTGCATCGCTTTGCAAAGCCGGAGGAGGTAGCCCGTCTGGTGGCCTTCCTGGCCTCTCCGGACGCTGACTATATCACCGGCGAGGTCATCCGCATTGACGGCGGCATGGCGATGTGATGCTCCATTGAAACGAGAAAGGTATAAGCAAACCATGAACAGAAGAGTTGTAATTACAGGCATTGGCGCAGTCACGCCCATCGGGAACAGCGCACCTGCCTATTTTGACGGCCTGCGTAGCGGCCGATGCGGTATTGGCCCCATCACCCGGTTCGATACCACCGATTACAAAGCCAAGGTATGCGCCGAGGTCAAGGACTTTGACCCGTCGGTCTGCTTTGACACCCTGAGCCGCCGCAAGACGGACCTGTATGTGCAGTACGCTGTCTGCGCCGCTGAGGAGGCGGTAAAGGACAGCGGCATACTGGGACAGGTGGACGAGGATCAGCTGGGGGTGTATGTTGGCTCCGGCGTAGGCGGTATCAACACCAACTGCGAGGAGCAGGAGAGACTGCAAAAGGGAGGCCCCCGGATGGTCAGCCCTCACTTCGTGCCCAAGATGATCATCAACATTGCCGCCGGACAGATCGCCATCCGGTTCCATGCCCACGGCCCTGCTATGTGCGTGTCCACGGCCTGCGCCACCGGCTCCACCGCCATCGGGGAAGCCTACCGGGCGATCAAGGACGGGTACCTGACCGCCGTCATCAGCGGCGGCACGGAGGCTTCTGTGAACCAACTGGCGATTGCCGGCTTCATCAACTGCATGGCGCTGTCCCAGTCCACCGACCCGGATGCCGCCTCTCTGCCCTTTGACAAGCGCCGGGGCGGATTCGTCCTGGGCGAGGGTGCCGCCATTCTGGTGCTGGAGGAGTATGAGCACGCTGTGAACCGGGGGGCGAAGATCTACGCTGAGGTCTGCGGGTACGGTGCTACCTGTGACGCACACCATGTGACCGCACCGGATCCGGCGGCTACCCAGACCATCCGGGCCATTGCCCAGGCCATGGAGGGCGTGGACTACGACCCGGCCCGCACCTATGTGAATGCCCATGGCACCGGTACCAAGATGAACGACAAGGTGGAGACGCTGGCCTTCAAGAGCTTCTTCGGCGAGGGGGCTTCCCAGGTGCACATCAGCTCCACCAAGTCCATGACCGGACATATGCTGGGTGCGGCAGGTGCCGCGGAGGCTCTGGCCTGCGTCCTGGCTCTGCAGGAGGATCTGGTTCCCCCCACCATCCACCTGAATGAGCCTGATCCGGAGCTGGATCTGAACTACACCCCCAATGAGGCAGTCCATACTCCCATTGATGTGGCTGTCTCCACTTCTTTGGGCTTTGGCGGACACAACACCTGCCTGGTATTGAAGAAGGTGACCCAATGACAGTTACCATGAAGCGGCAAGAGCTGGAACAGCTTCTGCCCCACAGGGAGGAGATGCTCCTCCTTGACGAGGCGGAGGTGGTGGACGGGTGCGCCCACGGGAAAAAGTACATCCGGGGAGACGAATTCTTCCTCCGGGGGCATTTCCCCGGCGATCCCATCGTGCCGGGGGTCATCCTGTGCGAAATTCTGGCGCAGTCTGCCTGTGTCCTGCTGGGGGACATGGCCGGAAGCCAGTGCAGAACGCTGTACACCGGCCTTGACCAGGTGCGCTTCAAGCATCCCGTCCGGCCCGGCGACCTGTTTGAGACCGTCTGCGAGATCGAGAAGAGCCGGGGCCCGTTCTACTGGGCCAAGGGCCGGGGGTATGTAGGCGGGGAGCTGTGCGTCAGTGCCTCCTTCTCCTTTGCCGTATACCCGAAGGAGGAAAGCCATGAAGGTTGAATTTCTGCCCCACCGCAATCAACTGCCGGAGGGCAAGCCCTTCACCAACGAGGAGTTTGATGTGACCTGCTCTGCCTGCAAGGCGGTGCATAAGCGTTCCACCCTCCTGCGGAGCTTCTATGTCTGCCCTGCCTGTGGGGCGTATGTCCGCATTCCGGCCAAGGACAGGATCCGCCTGATCGCCGACTCTGGCAGCTTTGCCGAGCTGAACCAGTCCCTGACCTCGGTGGACTTCCTGAAATTTCCGGATTACCGGAACAAACTGAATAAAGCCCGGGCGAGTACCGGGCTGAAATCCGCCGTTGTCACCGGCATCATGCGGGTGGAGGGTCTGCCCTGCGCCGTGTTCGTGCTGGATTCCCGGTTCATCATGGCCAGCATGGGTTCGGTGGTGGGTGAGAAGATCACCCGCCTGTTCGAGTACGCTACCCGCAAGAGACTGCCGGTTCTGGGTGTGACCTGCTCCGGCGGTGCCCGTATGCAGGAGGGCATCGTGTCCCTGATGCAGATGGCCAAGTGCAGCGGTGCTGTCCGCCGTCACAGCGATGCAGGCCTTTTGTACACGGTGCTCCTGACAGATCCCACCACCGGGGGCATGACCGCCTCCATCGCCATGGAGGGGGATCTGACCTTTGCCGAGCCGGGGGCCCTGGTGGGCTTTGCCGGCCGCCGGGTCATTGAGCAGACCACCGGGGCGGAGCTGCCGCCCAACTTCCAGCGGGCAGAATTCCTGCTGGATCACGGCTTTGTGGATATGCTTCTCCCCCGGGAGGAGCAGAGAAAGGTCATCGGCCTGCTTCTCAGACAACATCAGAATACAAAGGAGAGACGGGCATGACAAAAGAGAGAGAGACAGATACAAAGACCACCGACACGGTGGCGCAGAATCCGCTTTCCGCCTATGAGCGGATGAAGCTGGTGCGCTCCCAGAACAGACCCAAGGGCTCCGATTTCGTGGAGCGGCTGTTCACCGACCGCATCCAGTGCTGTGGCGACCGCCGCTTCGCCGAGGATCCCGCCATTCTGGCCGGTATCGGGTACTTAGGGGACAGGCCTGTCACCTACATTGCCATTGACAAGGGAAAAGATCTGGCTGACCGGATGCAGAAGCACTTTGGTTGTCCCATGCCGGAGGGGTACCGCAAGGCACTCCGGCACATGAAGCTGGCAGAGAAGTTCGGCCGTCCTGTCATTGCGCTGATCGACACCCTGGGCGCCTACTGCGGTGCCGACGGTGAGGAAAGGGGACAGGGTCAGGCCATCGCCGAGAATCTGGTGGAAATGATGGGTCTGCGCACCCCGGTCATTTCCGTGGTCATCGGGGAAGGGGGCAGTGGCGGTGCCCTGGCTCTGGGCGTGGCGGATCGGGTATACATGCTGGAGAATGCGGTGTACTCTGTCATCACGCCGGACGGATGCGCCAGCATCATATGGAAGGATGCCGGGCGGGTACACGATGCCGCCGACTGCCTGCACATCACAGCAGAGGATATGGTCCGCTTCGGCGTGGCAGAGGGCATCATAAAGGAAGATTTCGACCGATTTGACAGCATGTGCATGGATCTGAAGAAACTGCTCCTGCGGGATATTGATGCACTTTCCTCACAGTCCACGACCCGTCTGTTAAAGAATCGCTACAACCGGTTCCGCAGGATCGGTATATTTGAAGAACCGCAGGAGCAGTGAGGAAACAGAAGCATGGAACCATTGTACAAAGAGTACTGTACTATCCGGCCGGACGGGGGTATGGAGTTGCACATTCCGGAAGACTTCAATTTCGCCTATGATGTGGTGGATCGTATCGCCAGGGAGGAGCCGGAGCGGCGGGCCTTGGTCTGGTCTCAGGATGAAAGCTGCATCCTGTACCCCTGTACAGATGTCCATGAGCGCACCTTCACCTTTGGCGACCTGTCCAGGCTGTCCTCCCAGGCGGCTCATTGCCTGGCTAAGCGGGGGATCGGCAAGGGAGACCGGGTCCTGCTCATGCTGAAGCGGCATTACACCTACTGGTACCTTCTGCTGGCTCTGCACAAGCTGGGGGCGGTGGCTCTGCCCGCCGCCTGTATGCTCAACCAGGAGGAGCTGATCCACCGGATACAGACCACGAACATCGGGCATGTCATCTGCCTGGGCGAGCCGTTCCTGTGTGAGAAGGTGCGCGCCGCCGCACAGGGTACCTCAGTCAGGGGACTCTATTGCGTTGGTGCGGAGCAACCGGGCTTTGAACGGCTGGACAATGCCGTGGAGGACTACCCGGAAACCTTTGACCGCATCTGGACAAGTGTAGCCGATCCCATCCTGCTTTACTTCACCTCCGGTACCACCGGGGCCTCCAAGCTGGTGCTCCAGGACGGAGCCTACCCGCTGGCTCACATCCCGACGGCGCTCCTGTGGCAGAATGTCCGGGACAGAGGCCTGCACCTGTCGGTGGCAGACACCGGCTGGGCTAAGGCTTCCTGGGGGAAGATCTACGGCCAGTGGCTGTGCGGCAGTGCGGTGATGGCTTATGATTACGATGCCTTCTCCGCCGTCCGCATGATGGATATGATCAACACCCAGAGGGTGACTACCTTCTGTGCCCCGCCCACCATTTACCGATTCCTGGTCAAGAACAACCTGGTGAAAGACGGCTTCGGCACCGTAGAGTACGCCGTCACGGCCGGGGAAGCACTGAATGCGGAGATCATCAACAAGTTCCGGGAGCAGACTGGCCTCCAGATCCACGCCGGATACGGGCAGACAGAATCCACCCTCCTGGTGGGGGACTTTGTCGGTCAACCGGTATGCCCCGGCTCCATGGGCAAGCCATCCCCGCTGTACCATCCTGTCATTGTCAACGAGGAGGGCAGGGAGACCGCTCCCGGCGAACTGGGGGAGATCGTCATCCCGCCCGAGGGTCGGTGCAATGCGGGGCTGTGCCTCCCGCCGACGGCGGACATGGACATGGGCGGCACCGTCTGGGACGGGGATCTGTACCGCACCGGGGATATTGCCTACCGGGACGAGAACGGGTACTTCTGGTTTGTGGGCAGGGTGGACGATGTGATCAAGTCCAGCGGCTACCGGATCAGCCCCTTTGAGGTGGAGAGCATCCTGATCCAGCACCCAGCCGTGATGGAGTGTGCCGTCACCGGTGTCAGGGATGAGGATCGGGGCTTCGTGGTCAAGGCCACCGTGGTGCTCCGGGAAGGGTACACCCCCGACCGGGCTATGACCAATACCCTGCGCAACTTTGTCAAGGAAAAGACCGCCGACTATAAGGTACCGAGGATCATTGACTATGTCCATGCGCTTCCCAAGACCTTCAGCGGGAAGATCCGCCATGTGGAGATCCGCAACTCCGATGCCGGAGCAGGCAAAGCCGGAGGGGCGGAGAAGCATTCATAAGGCATACCGGCGTGAGGAGAAGCAAGGAGGGGAAAAGATGTTCACATACAAAAGGAAAGTACAGTATCACGAGACGGACAAGATGGGCATCACCCACCATGCCAACTACATCAAGTGGATGGAGGAGGCTCGGGTGGCCTTCCTGGACAGCATCGGCCTCCCCTTCCGGAAGATGGAGGAGGGCGGCATCCTGTCTCCGGTGGTCGCCGTGTCGGTGGAATACAAAACGCCTTCCACCTTTGATGACGAGATCCAGGTAGAGGTAGGGGTGGAGAAGTACAACGGCGTGGAACTGAGCGTGCGCTATCTCATGAAGAATACCGCCACGGGATCTGTCGTCGCCACCGCTGCATCCCGGCACTGCTTCCTGAAGGACGGCCGTATCTGCTCCCTGAAGCGGGTAGCCGCTCCCATGCACGAAATTCTTGACCGGGTGGCCCGGGGGACAGACACCGGGGAGACGAACGGGTAAAGCAAAAGGCAGAGACGATATGCGCTCTGCCTTTTGTTTACGGCTGTTTTACAGTTCATGCACCGAACATGAGTGAAAACATGATTTGAGAGTCTTTGAAGGGGTCCGGGGCAGTAAAAAAGTTCTGCGGAGGGAAGGAAAGAGCAGGGAAAAAGGGTAGCGTTTTTGAAAAAGACGGCTGCCCTCTTTCAAAAGCAGCCGAATGGTGGTATAATTATTTTATCATGAACAATCATCTCACCGAAGAAGGGTGTCCGCGTCCCTCATTTTTCACGATCTGACACCCAATAACAACCAACGAGCAGAGACTGCGACCTCTCGACCCCACGCCTCCGCTCATTTTTTGACTTATTTACGGTCCCGCGTTCTCCCATACCCGACCTGAACTGTAACATTGAACCGGAACATTCTTATCATTCCTTGGAACATTCCTATTGCTTTCCGAAGAAAAGTATGGTATAATAAAGGACGATTGAACAGATCGCAGGGGGAAGGGTGTTATATGAAAGCATTGGGCGTGATAATCAATGTGCTGGCGGTGATCGTAGCCGGTGGTGTCGGTTCGATCTTCCGTGGGAAGCTGAAGACCCGCTATCAGGAGATCATCGTCCGGGGCGTGGGTCTTCTTGCTATGATTCTGGCCATTTTCGGAGTGATACAGAGCTGGTTCATATTCAAGGATAAGCAGATCGAACTGTCGGACTCCATCCTGGTGATCCTCGCCCTGCTGATCGGCTCCGTGCTGGGCGAGGCACTGGACATGGAGGACATCCTGAATCGTCTCGGCCGCCTGTTCAAAAAGTTTGCAGGAGAGGAATTGACGGACGGGAAAAAGAAAAGACGCAAGCCGACAAACGCTCATGCGCAAGTTGCCTCGGCGACAGAAGGCAAGACCGTCACACAGAAAAAGGCGGACACCAACCGGACGGCAAAGAAACGGGTGCGCCTGTCTGAGCTACCGGTATACAACCTGCCATCGGAGCGCTCCGGTCATCGGTTCGTGGACGGCTTCGTCATCGCCTCGCTGTTCGTCAGCATGAGCTCCCTGGTTCTGAACGGGGCTGTACAGAGCGTGGGCGGCAGTCCGGAGTTGTTGTACTACAAATCAGCCATTGACTTTGTGGCGGTGCTGGCCTTAGCCTCTGTGTATGGAACGGGGGTGTGCTTTGCGGCCGCACCGTTGGCTCTGTGCGAGGGCGGTGCCACCATCCTGGCCGTGGTAGCCAGAGACTTCTTTACGGATACCCTGGTCAGACAGTTGTCTGTGATAGGGTCAGTGGTGGTTCTGCTGGTGGGTGTGAACCTGGCCTTCCGGAAGAAGTGGAAGGCGGCCAACATCATACCGGCTCTGCTCATCCCGGTGGTGTACTACTGGGTGAACGATGTGGTGGCCAAGCTGGCGGAAAAGGGAGCATGATCCGGAGGCCTGCCCGATGGCAGATCAATCCTTTGCAGGAACGGGTGCATTCCAAGCAGAATTGAAAGGGAAACAAATCATGGCGAAAAAGACAAAGGCAAAGGCCTACAGGGAGCGGCGTGCGGAAGAGCAGAAGGTGCTGAAAAAGCAGGGGCATAGGGCACGCCTGGACAAGGTGAAATCCTACCTGAAACGGTACTTCATTGATGCGATGGGCGGCATGGCACAAGGGCTGTTCGCCTCCCTGCTCATCGGAACCATCCTGGGTACCCTGGGCGGATACATTCCCTGGGCACCGGCCAGAGACTTCCTGACCATGATCGCCACCGTGTGCAAGAATGATTTCGTGGTGGGTGCCGCCATCGGCATCGGCATGGCCAGAGCCATGGGCGCATCCCCTCTGGTCATGTACGCCTCGGCTGTGGTAGGCGCCGGAAGCTACTCCATCGGGCTGGTGTATGATAAGCTGGCGGAAGGCCTTTCGGTGCTGGCCCACTATGTGCCGGGGGATGCCCTGGCAGAGGGAACCGGGAAGCTGATCGCCGGGCCGGGCGGTTGCTTTTTCGCCGTTATCCTGGCGGTGGAGCTGGGAATGCTGGTCTCCAAGAAGACCAAGCTGGACATTCTGGTCACACCTATCGTCACCATTGCCCCGGCGATGCTCCTGGCTCGCCTGATCTCCCCCTATATCGCCTACGCTATGGCGGAGCTGGGTCAGTTCATCACCATGGCGACCACCTACCAGCCCTTCCTCATGGGTGTGGTTATTGCCGTTGTGGTGGGTATGATCCTCACCCTGCCCATTTCCAGCGCGGCCATCTGCGCCATGATCGGCATATCCGGCATCGCCGGCGGTGCGGCGGTGGTGGGATGCTGTGCCCAGATGGTGGGTTTTGCCGTCATCAGCTTCCGGGAGAACCGCTGGGGCGGCGTGGTCTCTCAGGGGCTGGGCACCTCCATGTTGCAGATGGGGAACATCTGCCGCCGACCCCAGATCTGGATCCCGCCTACACTGGCCGCCGCGATCTGCGGCCCGCTGTCCACTATGCTGTTTAAGCTGGAATGCCAGGGGGTCTCGGCAGGTATGGGCACCTGCGGCCTGGTAGGCCCTATCGGTGTCATCACAGCTACCGGGACTTCACCGATGACCTGGATCGGCCTTGTCCTGTGCTGTGTGGTACTCCCCGGCGTGCTGTCCCTCTTGTTCAGCGAGGGAATGCGAAAGCTGGGCTGGATCAAGCCCGGCGACCTGAAGCTGGAGTGACGGAGGAGAACGGCAGAATACGAACCGTAACCTGTCCGGAGGCGTATCCTGAGACATGGAAGATAAGAATAAGACAAGAAGATCCGGCATCCTGTTGGCTCTGCTGGCGGCGGCACTGTATGCGGTCAGCTCCCCGCTGTCCAAGCTCCTGCTCACCTATGTGCCGTCTACCCTGATGGCCGGCCTGCTGTATATAGGTGCCGGGATTGGAATGCTACCCGTGGCACTGATCCGCAGGGTGCGGGGAACTGCTCATGGAAAGGCCGGAGCACCGTCCCGGCCGGAGGCCCGCCTTACCCGCAGGGAATTGCCCTACACGGTGGCGATGATCCTGCTGGACATAGCCGCTCCCATCTGTCTGCTGGTGGGTCTGAGATCCACCACGGCGGCCAACGCCGCCCTTTTGAACAACTTTGAGATCGTGGCCACAGCCCTCATCGCCCTGCTCCTCTTCCGGGAGAAGATCAGCTCCCGGCTCTGGGCAGGGATCCTTTTCGTGACGCTGTCCTGCGGTCTGCTTTCCTTTGAGGATGTGTCCGGCTTGCAGTTTTCCGCCGGGTCACTGTTCATCCTGCTGGCCTGTGTGTGCTGGGGATTTGAAAACAACTGCACCCGGAAAATATCCTCCAAGGATCCTTTGCAGATCGTCCTGCTCAAGGGCATATTCTCAGGGGCTGGCTCGGTGGTCATCGGCCTTTCTGTGGGGGAGAGGATCACCGCCCTCTGGAGCGTGTTCGCCGTGCTGGGCGTGGGTCTTGTGGCCTACGGGCTGAGCATCTTTTTCTATGTGTATGCCCAGCGGCTGATCGGTGCCGCAAGATGCAGTGCCTACTATGCGGTGGCACCCTTCATCAGCACGCTGTTGTCGCTGGTCATCTTCCGGGAAAAGCCGCCGACCACCTACTTTGTTGCGCTGGCGCTCATGGCACTGGGAGCCTGGCTGTCCTCTCAGGATAAGCCGCTGTTTGCAAGGGGTAAATGAAGTGTAAAAGTTCAGGCCGATGATGTGCTCCGCTGGTATGACCGTATGACCCGCACCATGCCTACCTGGTACAGGCAGCCGCACCCCTGAACAATTGGATCGTTTTTGGAATCAGGCAGAAAAGTCCGTCCCCGGGGCGGACTTTTGGTTATGTTCCGTACGGCCGGACTGTAACATTTCCCGGACAGTAGTTCTATTTCTCCGATCCCTTCCGTATACTGAAACGACGAAAGGATACGGGAGGTAGAATTTCTATGGCTGAACATTCCATCTACAAGGACATCGCCGAGCGGACAGGCGGAGATATTTATATCGGCGTGGTGGGGCCGGTGCGGTCCGGTAAATCCACCTTCATCAAGCGGTTCATGGAGTCGCTGGTGTTGCCCAACATGGGAGAGGGGTATTCCAGGGAGCGGGCCAGGGACGAAATGCCTCAGTCGGCGGCGGGTAAGACCGTGATGACCACCGAGCCGAAATTCATCCCGGATGAGGCGGTCACTGTACGGTTGGACGATAGCGCCGCCATGAGGGTCAAGATGATCGACTGTGTGGGCTACCTGATCCCCGAGGCCATGGGCACAGTGGAGAACGGACAGCCCCGGATGGTGCGGACCCCGTGGAGTCAGGAGCCCATGCCCTTTACCGAGGCGGCAGAAATGGGCACCCACAAGGTCATCACGGAGCACGCCACCATCGGCATGCTGATCACCACAGACGGCTCCATCGGCGAGATACCCCGGGAAAGCTATGTGGAAGCTGAGGAACGGGTGGTGGGCGAGCTGAAGGCCATGGGGAAGCCCTTCGCCATCATTCTCAATTCCGCCAGACCCGGCTCCGATGAAGCAGTGGCACTGGCCTATGAGCTGGAGTCCAAGTACGGCGTGCCGGTTGCACTGGTGTCCTGCCTGGATCTGGATGCAGAGGACATCCGGCACATCCTGGAGCTGGTGCTTCATGAGTTTCCTGTGGCTGAGGTGCGGATCCGCCTGCCGGAATGGACCTGCGCCCTGGAGCCGACCCACCGCATCCATGCCTCTCTCATCGCCGCCCTGCGACGGTCGGCGGATCGGGTCAGCAAGATCGGAGACATCCGGGAGGCGTTCGCTGACCTTTCGGATAACGAGTACATTGATAAGGCCACGGTGGACGAGGTGGATCTGGGTCGGGGATGCGCCCAGATCACGCTACATATGGCGGACGGCCTGTACTATCAGGTCATCAGTGAAATGACCGGCTTTGACATTGGCGGGGAGAAGGAGTTGATCGACCTTCTGACCCAGTTAGCCGGCATGAAAGCGGAGTATGACAAGGTAGCCGCCGCCCTTCACGACTGCGAGGAAAAGGGGTACGGTATTGTCATGCCGGATGTGGAGGATATGCGGCTGGATGAGCCGGAGATCGTTCGGCAATCCGGCGGGTACGGAGTCAGACTGCGGGCATCGGCCTCCTCGGTGCACATGATCCGTGCCAATATCGAGGCGGAGATCAACCCCATCGTGGGCAGTGAACAGCAGTCCGAGGATCTGGTGCGGTACATGCTGAAGGAATATGAAGAAGACCCCGGCCGGATATGGGACTCCAATATGTTCGGGAAGAGCCTGTACGAGTTGGTTAACGAGGGCATCCACGCCAAGCTGGAGCATATGCCGGAGGCCTCCCGCACCAAGCTGTCCGAGACCCTGGAGCGCATCATCAACGAGGGAAGCGGCGGGCTGATCTGTATTCTCCTTTGAATCTTTGAATTACGCAAAAATGGGCAGGAAGCTGTAGGATCAAAGTCAGCTTTCTGCCCGATTTCGGGTTTTCATATTCAGACACAACAAAGGCAACGGTAGGCGGGCACTCACCACATGGCTACTGCGGCAGGGTGAGTGCCATGGCTAAAAACCTCCTGCCTTGTGATGTCAGCCCCCAAGGAGCGCAATTTTCCGATGAGATCGTCGTAGCCACGCTCAATATTCTCGGGGCAGAAAATGTCGGTCTCCCCGTCAGCCATCAGGGCGGCGATGACAAGGGCGGCACCGGCACGCAGATCCGTCGCCCGGACAGCCGCACCGGACAGCTTCTGGGATCCGAGGAAGGTCACATCCGGGCTCAGGTCGCCATGAACGAACCGGGCACCCATCTTGGACAACTCATCCAGGTAGGCGAACCGTCTGGGCCAAACCTTCTCCGTCACCTTGCTGACACCCTCTGCCGCAGTGAGAAGCACGGCGAACTGGGGGTGCATATCCGTGGGAAAGCCGGGATATACATCAGCCTGAATCTGCACAGGCTTGAAAACACCATCAGAGCGGATGGTCACAGTCCCACGCTCTACATCGTCTTCCACAGAGACGCCCATCTCCGTTAACTTGAGCATGACGGAGTCCAGGTGCTTGGAGATCACGCCCTTCAGAGTGACGCACCCCCCGGTACCGGCTACAGCGGCCATATAGGTGCCGGCTTCAATCATATCCGGTATGATGGTATAGGTACAGCCATGGAGAGCCCGGGTACCGCAGATATGGATCTCGGAGGTACCGGCCCCCCTGATATTGGTGCCGCACTTGTTGAGGAACAGCGCCAGATCCACCACATGAGGCTCCCTGGCGGCGTTGACGATGACGGTTTCCGGGTCGCCCTCTGCATGGGGAATGAGGGAAGCGGCCAGCATGATGTTGATGGTGGCTCCCACGGAGGCACCGTCCAGCATGATCTTGGCGGGGTGCAGACCGTCATGGGCAACACCGACAAAGCCGTCCCGGGTGGTCATCTCGGCACCCATGTACTCGAAGGCACGGGTGTGATAGTCCAACGGGCGGCTGCCGCCGAAGTCACAGCCTCCGGGCTGACCGATCCTTGTGCGCCCGCACCGAGCCAGTTCCACGCCCATGAGGTAGGAGGAGGCACGGATGATGCGAACCAGCTCATCCGGTGAGGAACCGGGTCTGAACCCGGCGCCGTTGATCTCCAGCGTGGTGGGCGTGCGATAGTTGACGGAAACGCCCATCGCTGTGAGAATATCCAGGGTGGTCTTCACATCCTGCACAGGGGGGACATTCTGGAGGACACAGGTCTCATCATTGAGGGCACACGCAAACAGGATCGGCAGAGCCGCATTCTTCATCCCGCTGATCTGGATGGTTCCGTTCAGATGGCGGCCACCGGTAATATGCAATTTTTCCATATATATATCTGACGCAGCCCTTCACGAAGGAAGACTGCTCCTATGTGTCTTTTTATTGATGGCTTGCTGCCCCATGCCGCCGTCCGATAACAGCTAACAGCATTCGAAAAAAGCTGTCATGTATGGCGCAGTACAGGGAATGATGTAAAGTCGCAGGGCGGAACACCTTCAGGCGGCAACCAGGAGCTGTTTCACCGTCCAACCGGAAGCTACGAAACATTGTGGAGTCTGCATATAATCATACCATAATCACCTGTTAATGTAAAGTATGATTCACAAAAATTCATAAAAAGAAACAAAAAATTTACAATTAGGAAACAGAGTAAAGCATACCGTAGCTGCCAGTCATCAGTCATCAGCTGTAGATGAATTGGCGTGGAAGTACGCCACTGCCAGATCCACCACCATGCCGTAGCTCCGGATCCCTGCCTGTTCGCCCTGACTTTGCAGGTAGGAGTTGTTCACCGTGCCGGACACCTTGGAGGCGGTGGACTCCTTGTACTTGTCGTAGAAGCGGTTATAGGCGGACATCTCTGCCCTGACCGGACTGTTCAGGTTGGCCACGGCCTTGTAGTACAGCTCCTTGTCAGCACTGTACAGCGCATTGGCCACATACTCGTACATGTTCAGGTAGGCACTGTACCGCACATAGCTGTCCTCCGAGCCGATGCAGACCAGGAAAGCCACAAAGTTGGCCTCATTCTCCCGGGCGATGCCCCGCTGGTGGGCCATCTCATGGGCGGCGGTGTAGGGAATGGTGTAGTCAGGGAAGCCCACATTGATGTTGGCCTCTCCGGTGAAGAAGGAGTATACCCCGGTGATGTGCATGTAGGACAGTACCTCGCTGGACAGCACCGGCTTGACATAGCTGTCGGTATGGTTGATGAAATCCTTGTCGGCGGCGAAATCCTCAAAAGCCCGATTCAGGTGCCGGTTCATTTCCCGGATGCTGTAGGGCATGATGGAAAAGTCGTCCGGATAGAAGGCAATGTTTTCGGTTTCCTGATTGATGTGGTCGATGAGAATGACGGCGGTGTCATACAGCTCCTCGGCACTGACCTTCTCCTGGGACAAGCCCAGCTTGACATCCAGGGTGGAGCCACGGTAGCCGGCAGAGAAGTTGAGAACGAACACAGAGAAGATACTGACCACCACGGACAGAAGGATGCCGATATAGACCCCGGCGGTGCGCCATGTGTCACAGCGGTGCCGGATGGCATACCAAAGACCCAGACCCAAACCCACCGGGAGCATGAAGATACAAAACTCCCCCAGAGAGAAGGGAAGCCAGTTGGTCAGTGTGGCCAGCAGGGTGCGTCCGGCGGCGCTGATGGTTCGGTTGAACCAGTCCGAAAAGGCGACGCTGGCACCTTGCACGATATACAGAACCAAACAGACCGCCGCAATGCCGTACAGCACCCAGCAAAACCGGGGGAGCCGCTCATACCGGGGGTCAACGGGTCGATAGGCGGCCTGCACCTTGGGGTCAAGCCGCCGGTAAAGGTCAGCCTTGATGGGGGAGGGCAGGTTCGACTGGTCAGCACCGAGGGCGTCAGGTGACGGGGCATGGGGACGGTGTTTCATGGGCGATCCTTTCATGTTCCTTGGGAACCGCTGATTTATTCGGCGGCACATCTTCGGCGCATCTTTTCCCGCCTGCATCTTGCCGAAAAACTCGATGTACCTCCAGTACATCTTGAGTTTTTCGCAATCGCAGACGAAAAAATCTGCACCGAATCTGTACCACCTCATTAAATCAGCGTTTCCCTTGGTTTTTCATTTCAGTCTGTGCTTGACACAGACGACGAATTTTTACAGTCCCAGCAGCGGGGAGGTCAACTGTCTCAACTGACCCACCGTGGGACTGTCTCCGCCAGCGAACGCACCAGGCGGGAGGGGTGAGCCTTCAAAGCCGTCCGCACAGCCGTAAATTTCCTTTTTGATCAGTGCTTCCATATCCGCAGGCAAAGGTGCCCAGGTATGGAGATAGCCGTCCGCAGAGGGAAGATTCAGCGGCACAGACGGATCCAGGCGGTCTGTGGGGATCCTGCCGTCCTCCTTTCCGGAGGCACGCAGAAAGGGCAGGGGGAGAGACAGGGAAAGGGCGTGGAGGGCATGACGGTGGATGAGCGGAGACCCAGACGCTTCTTCCGGGCCTCCGTACAGCTCATCCCCCACCAAGGGGTGGTGCAGGTGGGCAAAGTGGACACGGAGCTGGTGCGTCCGGCCGGTGCACGGCTCAGCCAGAACCAGCGTATGCGAACCGCCGACAGCCAGCACCCGGTAGCGGGTCAGGGCATACTCGCTCCCCGGCGTGTCCGGGTCGCAGGCGGTGCGCATGGCGGTTCCCACAGCAGGCGGCAGGATAGGCACCTCGATGGTGTGTACCAGCCCATCCACCGGCAGTCTGCCTTCCAGTACGGCCAGGTACCGCTTGCTGATCTCATGGCGAACCAGTGCCTGGCCAAGAAATCCGGAGACGGCATAGGTCTTGCTGACCGCCACCACCCCGCTGGTGTTGCGATCCAGCCTTCCCAGCGGGCGGAAGACGAAGGGCGTGCCTGACTGGGCGTACCGATAGGCCAGCGCATTGGCCAGCGTGTCTGTCAGGTGTCCGTGGGAGGGGTGGGTGGGCATTCCGGCGGGCTTGTTGAGTATGATGAGACTGTCGTCCTCATAGAGTATGTACAGCGGGCCAGGGACGGGCAGGACAGTCCTTGTAGCCTCCTCTGGGGTATCGGCATCATCCAGCTCCAGCAGGTCTCCGGCGTGAAGCACATAGCGCACCGTCACATGGCGACCGTTGACCGTAATGCCTCGCTCCCGGGCCTTCAGCCTGGCCAGGGTGCCGGAGGACAGGGACAGGGTGTGCGTCAGGTAGGAGCGGAGCAGTCGCCCCTCAAAGGCAGGGGGGATCCGAATGGTCATAATCTTCCTTTCCATCCCCATCATATGACAGGAAAAGCGGGCGTGTGCGAAAGTTTTTGGTCAACGGTCAACAGTCAATGGGTGCCGATGGCTGAACACAGCCCGGTACATGGGGCATCAGCGAGCCAACAGTAAGGTGATCGTCAGAGTGGCCATGGAGCCAATCATCAGGATGCTCAGCACCCAGGCGACGATACGGATCAGGAGTTCCCTCCGAGACTGTTTCTTGCTTTTTCCGGACATGATCGTACTTCCTTTCTGATATTCTGAATTTTTTGTTCGGTAGGCAGACCGGACTGACAAAGATCAGTCCTCTATTTTTATCTGCTGGATGTGGATATCCTTCTCCTCCAGCAAAGTACCGGCGGCGGGCAGCTTGAGCTTGCGGTAGGACTTGACATTCTGGAAACGACCTTCAAAGTCGGTCAGTGCCGCCTTGAGGGTCTGTCCCTTCTTCAGGGTCATGAGCTGGTTGCCCCCGGAGGTGCGGGTAGTCATCAGGGGGAGCAGGGAGGACTTGATGAGGATGGCCCGGTCGGCACTGGAGATCAACAGGATGTCAAAGGGCTGGCCGTTCTTCTCGCAGAACACCGCAACCAGAGGGGACGCAGAGGAGCAGGCACCGGTTAGCTTGCGCCGGTTGCTCTTTGTCACATAGGCGGTGACAGGCACCCGGACACCCTTGCCATTCTCGAAGAGGAACACCATGTTCTCCCCCTCGGGGTAGTCCCGCCGCACCTCCATGTAGATCGGACGCTCACCGTCATCCATAGACAGCTTGCTGGGCAGGAAGTCGCCCATGGCCGAGGATTTCGTGACATCGAAGGCGGCGACCAATGCCCGGTAGACCTGAGCCTTGTCGGTAAAGAAAACCAGCTCGTCCCGGTTTTCCGCATCCACTATGGAAAGGATGCTGTCCCCGTCCTTCAGCTTCTGCTCCTCTGCCAGAGGTTGAACCCGGGCACTGACAGACAGCTTTTTGAAGTAGCCTTCCTTCGTGAATACCAGCCTGACCGGAAAGTTTTCCACGCTCTCCTCCTCGGGGACATCCGGCAGATCATCGGGACGGATGATCTGCGTCCGCCGGGGCTGGCCGTACTTTTTCTTGATCTCGGTCAGTTGGGAGGCGATGAGATCCCGGAGCTTCAGCTCGTCGTCCAGAATGCTCTGGATGTTCTCAATTTCCTGCCGCAGGCTCTCCATCTCGGCTACACGGTTGAGAATGTACTCCCGGTTCAGGTTCCGGAGCTTGATCTCTGCAATGTAGGCGGCCTGTACCTCGTCGATGGCAAAGCCCTTCATCAGGGCGGGGATCACCTGATCCTCCTTCTCCGTTTTACGGATGATGCGGATGGCCTCGTCAATGTCCAGCAGAACCTTGGCCAGAGCCTCCAGCAGGTGCAGCTTTTCCTGCTTCTTTCCCAGGTCAAAGGTCAACTCCCGGCGTACGCACCCGGTGCGGAAGCGGATCCACTCCTTGAGAATATCCGCCACGCCCAACTGCTTTGGCACCGAGTCAATGAGTACATTGAAATTGCACTTGAAGCTGTCCTCCAGGGGGGTCAGCTTGAACAGGCGGGCCATCAGCTTTTCCGGATCCGTCCCCCGCCGCAGATCCAGCGTCAGCTTGAATCCGGACAGGTCGATCTCATCCCGCACATCCGTGACCTCCTTGACCTGCCCGGTCTTGACAAGGTCGGTGATCTTGTCCATGATCTGCTCAATGGTGGTGGAGTAGGGGATCTGCAGGACATCGATGCAATTGGCCTCCTTGTCGTAGCGGTAGCGTGACCGCACCTTGACCGAGCCCTGCCCGGTCTCATAGATGGTCTTCAACTCTTCTTTGTCGTAGATCAGTGCCCCGCCACCTGGGAAATCCGGTGCCTTGATCAGCTCCATCAGCCGCTCGGTGGACAGGTTGGGCTTTTTCAGCAGGGCAATGGTGCCGTCGCAGATCTCGGCCAGATTGAAGGAGCAGATGTTGGAGGCCATGCCTACGGCGATACCCATGTTGGGCGATACCAGGATGTTGGGGAAGGTGGTAGGCAGGAGCTGTGGTTCCTTCATGGTGCCGTCGTAGTTGTCCACCATGTCCACGGCATCCTTGTCGATGCCCTTGAATATCTCATTGCAGAAGGGATCCAGCTTGACCTCGGTGTACCGCATGGCGGCGTACTTGCCGGAGGAATACTGCTTGCCGAAGCTGCCCTTGGAGTCAATGAAAGGGTGGAGCAGAGCCTCGTTGTCCCTTGTCAGACGAACCATGGTCTCATAAATGGCATCGTTGCCGTGGGGGTTGAGCTGGAGGGTCGCACCCACCACATTGGCACTCTTGGTGCGGTTGCCGGTCATCAGCCCCATTTTGTACATGGTGTACAACAGCTTCCGATGGGAGGGCTTGAAGCCGTCGATCTCAGGGATAGCCCGGGAAATGATCACCGACATGACATAGGGCATGTAGTTCTTTTCCAGCGTTTCCGTGATGGGCTGTTCCCGCACAGGGGCAGGCGGCAGGGAGACGGGCTCGGTTTTCTTCTCTCTCTTTTTAGGCATAGTGTGTCCTTATCCTTATCCTGATTATACTTTCTTCACGGTGTGCGCCGCCGCACGGATCATCCGGTTGTACAGCGCAAGCCCCAGCCCCTCCTTCGGGGGCAGGTGGGCATAGATCACACTGGCTCCCAGTGTGTCTGCCTCCCGCAGACGGCCAAAGAGGGCATGAGCCTGGGCGGCCAGATCCGCCCTCTTCCCCACCGGCAACAGCCCCTCCGGCCGCAAGCTGGGGATCTCCTCATCGTAGCAGAGAATGGCGCACGGGGCGGCGGCCTGCTCCTTTTGCAGGAAAGCCAGCACATCCTGCCCGTCGCCGTCCAGAAGCACCACCGGTGTCTTTGGGGCGTAATGCTTGTACTTCATGCCGGGGGACAACGGACGCTGGTCGGCGGCAAGCTGTTCGCACACCGCCGGGGCGATGACCACCCGCTCACAGACGCAGGACAGCGCATCACAGGTGATGCCGCCGGGCCGGAGCAGGGTCAGGTACTCGCCATGCTGGTCCTTGTCCAGCTTGACAATGGTGGACTCCAGCCCGATGTCAGCCTCCCCCCCGTCGAGGATCATGTCCACCCGACCGGAAAGGTCTTTGATGACATGGGCGGCGCAGGTGGGGGAGGGACTGCCGGACAGGTTGGCCGAGGGAGCCGCAATGGGCACGCCGGCCGCCGCAATCAGGGCGTGAGCCACCGGATGAGAGGGACAGCGCACCGCCACCGTTTCAAGACCCCCGGTGGTGGACAGGGGGATGCAGGGTCTGCGGGGCATGATGACAGTCAGCGGCCCCGGCATGAAGGCGGCGGCCAGCCGGTCAAAGAGGTCGTCGGTGTGGGCATACCGCCCGGCATCGGCCGGGTCAGCCACATGGATGATCAGGGGGTTGTCCGACGGACGCCCCTTGGCGGCATAGATGCGTCTGGCGGCCTCGGCACTGGTCGCATCCCCGCCCAGGCCATACACAGTCTCCGTGGGAAAGACCACAAGGCCACCCCGGCGGATAACCGCCGCCGCCCGGTCTATGTCCGCCGACATGGCGGCGGGGTCATGGATGGTAATGATCTCAGTTTGCAAAATATCTGTCCTTTCTGAAATAGGCATCCCGCCTCAGAACGACTGTTCCTTCAGCCGCTCGGCGGTGTCGGCGGCGGTCAGTGCCTGGATCATAGGCCCAATGCCCCCGTTCATAAAACTGTCCAGATCGTACAGGGAAAGGCCGATGCGGTGATCCGTGACCCGGCTCTGGGGGAAGTTGTAGGTGCGGATCTTCTCACTCCGGTCGCCGGAGCCTACCTGAGCCCGGCGGGTGCTGGCCCGCTCCTCGTCCTTGGCCTGCTTCTGCATCCGGTACAGCTTGGCCCGGAGCATGGCCAGTGCCTTCTCCTTGTTCTGCAACTGGGAACGCTCCTGCTGGCACTCCACCACGATGCCGGTGGGCTTGTGGGTCAGGCGCACGGCGGACTCGGTCTTGTTGATGTGCTGGCCTCCAGCACCGGAGGATTTGCAGGACTCAAACACAATGTCGCTGTCCTTGATCTCCACCTCCACTGCCTCCACCTCCGGCAGTACCGCCACCGTCGCCGCCGAGGTCTGTATGCGACCCTGGGACTCGGTCACAGGCACCCGCTGGACACGGTGCACGCCGGACTCGAACTTGAAGCGGGAAAAGGCACCCTTTCCCTCGCAGAGGAAGATGATCTCCCGGTACCCCCCAAGCTCCGTCTCGTTGCAGGAGGTCACGCTGACGGAAAAGCCGGCACTCTGGGCGTACATGGTGTACATCCGGAACAGATCCCGGACGAACAGGGCGGCCTCCTCCCCTCCGGTGCCTGCCCGTATCTCCATCATGACGCTCCGGTCGTCGTCTGCATCCCGGGGCAGGAGCAGGCGGCGCAACTGCTCCACAGCCTGCTCCAGCGGGGCCTTGAGGGACTGCGCCTCCTCCTCCGCCATAGCCCGCACCTCCGGGTCGCTGTCGGAGGCGGCGGCCTTGGCTTCCTCCATGCGGGCCTGTAGCGAACGGTACGCCCGGTATGAGGTGATCAGATCACTAAGACTGTTGTACTCCCGGATCAGCGCCTGATACTTCCCCGGATCCGACAGGGTCTCGGGCAGACTCAAGCGGTATTCCATGTCCTCGTACCTGGCGAGGACGGTTTCCAACTTGTCAAACATACGCCATCAGGACCTCACAGTCTGAAGAATGCCGAGAACGCCTCATGGGCGGTATACACATCTGCCTTTGAGACGATCTCGTAGGGGGCATGCATGGAAATGACCGGGACACCCAGATCCACGGTTTCAATATTGTGCTTGGCGATATACTTGGCCACGGTTCCGCCGCCGCCCAGATCCGTTCTGCCCATGTCGCCAGCCTGCCAGATGACCCCGGCCTCGGCCATGATCTTCCGCACCCAGGCGATGTACTCGGCAGGGGCATCGTTGGTGGAGGATTTTCCGCCGTGTCCGGTGTACTTGGACATGGCCACGCCGCAGTTGATCATGGAGACATTCCGCCGTTCATACACATCGGCGAAGTTGGGGTCGAAGCAGGCGGTCACATCGGCGGACAGGCACTTGGAGTTGGCCTTGACCGTGGCGAAGTTGCCGCCCAGGGAGGCCGTGATCTCTGCGATCAGGTCTGTCATCAGGTCGCACTGCATACCGGTGTTGCCGTCCGATCCGATCTCCTCCTTGTCGGCCAGGATCACCATGGTGGTGTGAGCCGAGGCATCCGTATCGAACAGGGCGGTCAGGCAGGGGTAAGCGCACACCCGGTCGTCGTGACCGTAGGAGCCGATGAGGGAGCGGTCAAGGCCCACATCCCGAGCCTTCTCAGCAGGAACGGCAGACAGGTCGGCGGAGAGGAAGTCCTCCTCGATAATGCCGTACTTCTCATGGAGAATGGACAGGATGTTCAGCTTGATGGCATCCTTCTCCGCACCGGGGTAGGGACGGGAGCCAAGAAGCAGGTTCAGGTTCTCCGCCGGGATGGCGGTTGCCAGGGGCTTCTGACTCTGCTCCTGACCCAGATGGGGCAGAAGGTCGTTGATGTAGATGACCGGGTCGGCATCCTCCTCACCGATGACCACATCCACGACGGAGCCGTCCTTTTTTGCCACCACCCCGTGCAGAGCCAGGGGGATGGTGACCCACTGGTACTTGCGGATACCGCCATAGTAGCGGGTCTTGAAGAAGGCAAAGCCGCCGTCCTCATACAGGGGGGACTGCTTCACATCCAACCGGGGGTTGTCTATGTGGGCGGCGGCGATCCGTATGCCGCTGTCGATAGGCTCAGAGCCGATGCGGAAAAGGTACAGGTTGCGGCCCCGGTTGTTGTAGTAGTATTTGCCGCCCACCTCCAGCTTCATACCAAAGGTGTAGGGCGTGTAGCCGTGAGCCTCTGCCATGCGGACAGACAGACGGGTGGCTTCCCGCTCGGTCTTGGCTCGATTCAGGTAGTCCATGTACCCGGTGGCATAGTCGTAGGCCGCCTGAATGGCCGCCTCGTCGGATGCTTCAAAAAAGTTGGTCTTCTTGTAGCTCAGCTGCCCGGCCAGTTCCTCGGCCTGGGCTTTCTTTTGCTCGTCCATTGTATTTTCCTCCTTGATGGATATATTTTTAGGAAACGCTAATTGAATGAGGTGGTACAGATTCGGTACAGTTTTTTTGCCTGCGATTGCGAAAAACGCAAGATGTACTGGATGTACATCCAGTTTTTCGGCAAGAAGCAGGCGGGAAAAGATGTGCCGAAGATGTGTCGCCGAATCAATCAGCGGTTCCTTTATGGCTTCAATCAGCCCCGTAGAGCCTGTCATATGTTTTGACCGCCTTGGTCACCTTGGAGACATACTGCCTTGTCTCCCGGTAGGGTATCTTTTTCAGCCCGCCGTTGCCGTCGGCATAGGAAGCATCCGCCAGCCAATCGTCCACCTTGCCGGTACCGGCGTTGTAGGCGGCCAGGGCTACCGTCCAGTCCCCGTACCGGGCATACAGCCGGGACAGCATGTAGGTGCCGTAGCGGATGTTGGTCTCCGGGTCATACAGCATACCGTTCTCCAGGTGCTCGAATAGGATTTCATCAGTCAGCCACCGGAAGGTGTCCGGCATGAGTTGCATCAGCCCCACGGCACCGGCCGATGAACAAGCCCCGGTGTCAAAGTTGCTCTCCGTCCGGATGACAGCATAGACCATGTGCTCCGGGACGCCGTACTGCTCGGCGTAGAGGGACACATAGGTGTCGTACTGCCGGGGGTAAAAGCTTTTCTCCGCCACCGTGCAAAGGGCATCAAACAGGAAACCGAGAGCCACAGAGATCAGCAGGATGACCAGCACCGCCAGCGACAGGGACGGTCTTCCGGAAAAGCCCCGCCTGACTGGTTGCACCGGTGCGCTGTTTCGCCTGTTTCCCGTCATAGCCGCACCACCCCCCACCGGGACAGCAGTGCGCGGACAGCCGCCGCAGGCTCCTCCGGGGAGCCATTGTTGTAGATCACCGCATCCGCCCGCCGGATGTAGAAGCTGTCCGGCTTTTGGGCTCGCATCCGTTCCCTGGCTTGCTCCCGTGTCAGGGCATCCCGTGCCATGATGCGGGAAAGGCGGATGTCCGGCTCTGCCAGCACCGCCAGCACCTTGTCACAATCCCGGTCAAAGCCGGACTCAAACAGGAGCGGTGCGTCCACCAGTACCGCCGGGCAGGTGCCGGACGAAAAATCCCGGAGCATGACCCGCACACGATCCAGCACATACCGATGGGTGATGCGGTTGAGATCCTCGTGATCGGACTCATTGCCCGCAGAGAAGACACGGTGTGCCAGGGCTTTTCGGTTCAGCGTACCGTCCGGACACAGGATGCCGGAGCCAAACCGGGCGGCCAGCTCATCCAGACAGGCCGAAGGCGGGATCAGAAGCTGATGGTACACAGCGTCCGTGTCAATGGACGGGATGCCGTACCCGGCGCACAGGGAGGCTACCAGCCCCTTGCCCGCACCGGATGGGCCGGTCAGACCAATGGTCAGCATATGCTCACCTCGCTCCCGGTGGCATCCGACTGCCGGGCGGCCTCCATGACCCGCTGTACATAGGCACCTTCCTCAAAGGAGGGCACGCAGGGCCGCTCCTCCGCCACGGCGGACAGGAAGTTGGCCATGCTCATCACATGGCCACGCAGCCAACCGACCGGAGCCTTCACGGAGGGGAACCCGGCGGCTGGGGCAGGGTAGCGCCCGGTGCAGTCTATGGCGGTGTAGCCACGCAGTCCGCCTACCGGAGAGACGGGGGCGGCGGCATCGTAGAAGCGCAGGGTGTTTGGATCCATCAGGTCAAAGGAGAGCGCACCCTTGCTACCCCACACCGAAAAGGTCAGGCCATCCTCGGCCCCCTGGGTCAGCTTGGAGACGGTGATGGTGCCCCTGGCACCGTCCTTCGTCCGGCACAGCATGTAGAAGGCTTCGTCCGCATCCGTCTGCCACAGACTGCCGTCCGGGCGGCTGTGGGCGGGAAAGGCGATCTGGCTCCGCCCGATGACGGAGGCCAGCGGCCCGCAAAGGAACAGGCACAGGTCAATGACATGGGGGCCAAGGTCTGCCAGCGTTCCCCCGCCAAAGTCCGCCATCTGCTTCCATCCGGCACGCCGCTGGGGATCAATGCAGCTGTCATGGCGGTAGGCAAAATCAAAGGACAGCACACGCCCCAGCCGCCCCTCTTCTATGAGCTGCTTTGCCCGCATGACGGGGGCAAGGAACCGATTGTTGAAGACCGTCCCGACGGTAAGGCCGGTGCTCTTGGCCAGCGTGCAGAGGGATTCCGCCTCCGCCGCCGTGACCGTCAGCGGCTTCTCACACAGCACATGCTTCCCGCAGAGCAGGGCACGCCGGACAGTCTCATAGTGGCAAGGGTTGGGGGTGCAGACATCAATGACCGCAATATCCGGATCCTGCATGAGTGATTCCTCATCCGGGACAGCCTTTGGGATGCCCCAGTCGGCGGCCAGGGCGGCGGTGCGCTCCGGGTGGGCAGTGCAGAGGGCGGATACTTCCGCCGTGAAGGGGAGGTCGCAGAAAAAGGGCAGGTTCCGCACGGCGTACAGATGGGTCTTCCCCATGAATCCGAAGCCGCAAAGCCCGATCTTCAAATGCTTTTTCATGCCCAAACCCTCCGACAACAAAATCACAGTTTATATTATATATCAATCCGGCCGAAAATGCAAGAGGGTATGAAAAAATGTTACTATTCGGTAAGATGTTACAGTTCTCCCACCCCCACAGTACGATCCCTTTTCCCGGATGCCAGCCGCCTCCGCCGGAGATCCTCCGGGAAAACGATAACACAAGCATGACAGAACAGTACTCCGAACAGTACATAACACCTGTTTTGAAAGTCTTTGAAGGGGTCCGGGGGAACTTTCCTCAGAAAGTTCCCCCGGCGTACTCCGTACTTTCGCCACCGTAACTTTCCATCGCCTATTTTCCCGCAGGGCGGTGCCAGAACCTTGACAAAAGACGCATTTTGTTATATAATCTATGGTACAGTCTTTTTTTGAAGGAATGAGTCTTTGATGTATATACTGGGAATGGAAAGCTCCTGCGACGAGACTTCGGCCGCCGTTGTGGAAATGGGGGCGGGTGTGCGGCGCATATGCTCCGATATCGTGGCCTCTCAGATAGATGTACACCGCCTGTACGGCGGCGTGGTGCCGGAAATAGCCAGCCGGGCACACATCGAGGCCGTATCCCGCATCACCGCCCAGGCGCTGGACGGAGCGGGGATATGCCTCCGGGATGTGGGGGCCATAGCCGTGACCACCCACCCGGGGCTGATCGGCGCCCTTCTGGTGGGGGTCAACTTTGCCAAGTCCCTGGCCTTCGGCAACGGGATCCCCCTTGTCTCTGTCAACCATATCCACGGCCATGTAGCCGCCGCCTACCTGACAGAACCGACGCTGGAGCCGCCCTTTTTGGCTCTGGTGGTCTCTGGTGGCCATACCTCCCTGTTCCTTGTCCGGGATCATACCCGCTTTGAGGAGATCGGCTCCACCCGGGACGATGCCGCCGGGGAAGCCTTTGACAAGATCGGCCGTGTCATCGGGATGCCCTATCCCGGCGGGGCCGCCCTGGATCAGCTGGCTTACCGGGGCAACGCCGCCTTCGACCTGCCCTCCCCGGCCATTCATGACGACACGCTGGACTTCTCCTTCTCCGGCCTGAAAACCGCCGCCCTGAACATCATCAACGCCGCCAATCAGCGGGGAACCCCGGTGGATCCGGCGGACATGGCCGCTTCCTACACCAAAGCCGTGGTGCAGGGCATTGTCAGAAAAACAGACATGGCTCTCTCAAGGGTGGCCGGGGAGGTGGGCACGCTGGTGCTGGCGGGGGGCGTGGCCGCCAACTCCCACCTTCGCACCGCCCTTGGCGACCTGTGCCGGAAACAGGGGGTGCATTTCGTTGTGCCGGATCGCTCCCTGTGCGGGGACAACGGTGCCATGATCGCCGCCGCCGGATACTTTGAATACATGGCGGGGCGGCGGGCGGACACCTCCCTCAACGCTTCGGCCTGCGATTCCATGAATGATTGACGCTACCGGTGGCATGACCGTGGATGGAAACGCCTGACAGGAAAGGAAGAACGCTGTATGGATTTTGAAGAGAATGAAAAACCGGTAGCCGTATCTCCGGCTGTGGTCAAAAGATTGCCCCGGTACTACCGGTACCTGCGGGAGCTGATCGCCCAGGGAAGAACCAGGATCAGCTCCGGGGAGCTGTCCGCCCTGATGAATGTGACTGCCTCCCAGATCCGGCAGGATCTCAACTGCTTCGGCGGGTTCGGCCAGCAGGGGTACGGGTACAATGTCAGCTACCTGTTCGCCAAGATCAGCGAGATATTGGGCGTGGGTGCCGGTTTCCATGCCATCATCATCGGGGCAGGGGATCTGGGTCGGGCTTTGGTTCACCTGTCCATGTTTGAAAAGCGGGGCGTGGACATCGTGGCCATGTTTGACACAGGAGAAGGGATGGTCGGTAAGCAGTTTGCCGGGGTGGATGTCCTGCCGCTGGAGGAGCTGGAGACCTTCTGCACCGGGCAGAAGGTGGACATCGGGGTGATCACCTGCCCCAAGGAACAGGTGCGCCCGATAGCGGAGCGGCTGGTTCGCATCGGCATCGGCGGCCTTTGGAACTACATGGGCGTGGAGCTGAAGTATGACCCCCGGGAGATTGCCGTGGAGAATGTCCACCTGGGCGACTCTTTGATGATCCTCAATTACAAGATCGCCTCCAGGAAGCACGCCCGGCAGGAGGAGCTGTCCCCGGATGGCGACCCCGACACGAATCCGCTTGACGAAAATGACCCGGATGCATAGAACGGTACTGGTGATCCGTGTCAGTGAAAGATACAGAAAGTGAAAAAGATGTCAGTCAGAATCAATTATGAATATGAGACCGTAACCATACCCGCCCGGGCTATCCCGGTCATGGAGCGAGCCTCCACGGCGGACATACGCCTGCTCATGGCCCTTTGCGCAGACAGCAGTCTGCGGAGTCTGCCAGAGGATGATTTTGCCTCCTTTGCCCGGGCCGCCGGCTGTACCGAGGCCCAGGCCGCCGCCTCCCTTGCCTTCTGGCGGGGGGCGGGTATCCTGCTGTCGGATGGGGCGGCTGATGTCCAACCTGCCCGGGTATCCGGTGCGGCAGGCGAAGCAAAGCCCGCCGGAGAACACCAGTCCGTCTCTGTCACGGCGGAAGAGAACCCGCCCCAGGAGGCTCCGACACAAAGCAGGGAAGAGCAGTGGGGCACTGTCCCGGACGGTACGGAGTCTTCTCCGGACGGGAAACAACCCGGCGGGGAGAGGGTGCGCAAGCCCTCCCGCCATGACCAGCTTCCCCTCTATACCACCGAGCAGATCACCCACCTGCTGGAGACCCATCCGGACACCGCCGAATTTCTGGACGAGAGTGCCCGGGTGTGGGGGAAGATATTCAACACCCATGAGGTGAACATCCTGCTGGGTCTTGTGGACTACCTGGGTCTTGACTGGGAGTATGTGCTGATCCTGCTGGCCTACTGCAAGAAACTGTTGGAGCGGCGGGGTTCCTCCGGTTCCCTGCATTATGTGGAGACCGTGGCCTTCAACTTCTACGATGAGGGCATCCACACGCCGGAAGCCCTGCAGGAGAAGATCCGCCAGCTTGACCTGATGGCAGAAACCGAGTCCAAGCTGCGCAAGCTGTTCGGCATAGGGACAAGAACACTGACCGCCACGGAGAAGCGTACCTTCTCGGCCTGGCTGTACGATTTCAATTACGGGCTGGACATCATTCAGAAGGCGTATGAGATCACGGTGGACACCATCGGAGAGCCAAAGCTGAAGTATATGAACTCCATCCTGTCCAAATGGAACAGCGAGAAGCTGGACACCCTGGAGGCCATTGATGCCTACCAGGCGGAGCACGGGAAGGAGCAGGGGAAAAAGGCTCCCGGTCAGCGGGCCACCCAAAAACCGGGCACCCGGCCGGGCGGCTCCTTTGATACCGAGGACTTCTTCGGAGACGCTGTCAGGCGTAGCTTCGGTGAGGATTTCGACCCGGAAGGGAAGTAAACACCCATTCGTATGTACATCTTCTTCTCCACATCATCTGAAAGGAATCCTGAGACATGGGGTACAATCCGAACAATTACCGCCGCATCCGGCAGGAATACGAAACCAAATATCTGAATGCCCGGGAGGCCGCCGAGACCCGCCGGGCTGAGGTTCATGCCGCCCTGCCGGAGGTGGCTGAGATAGACCGGAAAATGAATGGCCTGGGTCTTGAGCTCATGCGCATATCCTTCTCCGGAGAGGAGAACGGGGCTGACAGCGAGGGACGGGTGGCCGCCCTGCGGGCTGCCAATGAGCAGTACCAGCGGAAGCGGCGGGTGCTCCTTGTCACCGCCGGGTACCCGCCGGACTATACGGAGATCAAATATGAGTGCCCGGATTGCGCCGATACCGGGTTCATTGATTGCAAAATGTGCCACTGTATGCGGGAGAAGCTGGTTCTGGCCGGGTATGAGTCCTCCGGCATGGCCGACCTGCTGAGGAAGCAGTGCTTCGACAATTTCTCCCTTGACTACTACCGGGATTCTCCCGCCCAACTGCAACAGATGACACGGGTGCGGGACATCATGAAGCGGTATGCCGATACCTTCGTCCCCGGGGAGTCGGGGAATCTGGTGCTGTTCGGCGGCACCGGGCTGGGAAAGACCCACCTGTCCACCTCCGTGGCACGGGTGGTCATTGATAAGGGGTGCGATGTGTACTATGCCCCGGCGGTGGGTCTTATCGCCGACTTTGAGCGGGAACGGTTCGGCAACGCCAGCGGGAACGGGAATGGCGTCGGTACGGAGCGGTACTATGACTGCGACCTTTTGATCGTGGATGACCTGGGCACCGAAGTGACCAATCAGTTCACCACCTCGGTGCTGTACGATGTGATCAACACCCGCCTGGTGCGCCACAGAGCTACCGTACTCAACACCAACCTGGCACCGGAGGACTTCCGCAAGCGGTACTGGGACAGGATCACCAGCCGGGTGCTGGGTGAATATACCGTCCTTTTGTTCTCCGGTACGGATGTCCGGTTGCAGAAGCTAAGAAACCGCTGATTGATTCGGTGGCATATCTTCGGCACATCTTTTCCCGCCTGCTTCTTGCCGAAAAACTGGATGTACATCCAGTACATCTTGCGTTTTTCGCAATCGCAGACGAATAATCTGCACCGAATCTGTACCACCTCATTCAATCAGCGTTTCCTTAAGAAAAAAGTGACCGCTCCCATCTGTTCAGGAGAAACACATACTACCATGAAAGGGAATACACACGGATGAATACAAGAACCTTCAAGCGGGGGATCCACCCGGCCGGGCATAAGGAGCTGGCCGCCGACAGTCCCATCCGCCTGGTGCACGCCACCGGGCAGGCTGTTTACCCCCTCTCCCAGCATATCGGTGCCCCGGCGGTGGCCATTGTAGCCCCGGGGGAGCGGGTGCTGGCCGGTCAGAAGATCGCCGAAGCCGGGGGCTTTGTCTCCGCTCCGATATACAGTGCCGTGTCCGGCACGGTCAGTGCCATCGGCCCCCATATGAACGCCTCCGGTGAGACTGTCCCCTGCATCACCATTGACACGGATGGCCTTGACCAGTGGGTGAACCCCGCCTGGGATCCGGCGGGTGAGGGAGCTTACACCGGGGAAGCCGTGGAGGCTCTGGTCAGGAATACTCCGGAGGAGGCTCTGACACCGGAAGCCATCCGGGGGGCCGTGCGGGAGGCGGGGATCGTGGGTCTTGGCGGGGCTGGTTTTCCCGCCGCTGTCAAGCTCACACCCAAGGCTCCGGAGGCGATCGACTACCTGATCGTCAACGGTGCCGAGTGCGAGCCATACCTGACCTGTGACTATCGGCTGATGCTGGAGCGGGCAGAGGCTCTGCTGGCCGGATGCCGTTGGATCCTGCGGTTGTTCCCGAAGGCAAAGTGCGTGCTGGCCGTAGAGGACAATAAGCCGGATGCCATCCTGCACCTGACGGAGCTTGTAAAGGCAAGCGGCGACGGGAGACTGTCCGTCTGCCCTCTGCGGGCCAAGTACCCCCAGGGCGGAGAGCGGATGTTGATTGCGGCGGTGACCGGGCGGCGGCTGAACGCCTCCCTGCTACCTGCGGACAAAGGATGTATCGTGATGAATGTCTCCTCTGTGATCGCCAGCTTTTTTGCCATTGCCTGCGGCCGCCCCCTGACTCATCGGATCATGACCGTGACAGGGGACAGCGTCTCCACCCCCTGCAACCTGGAGGTGCCTGTCGGTATGTCCTACCGGGAGGTGCTGGAGGCCGCCGGAGGGTATGCCAGACAGCCGAAGAAGGTGATCACCGGGGGGCCGATGATGGGCACTGCCCTGTTCTCCCTGGATATTCCGGTCACCAAGACCTCCGCCTCCATCCTGGCGCTATCAGAGGATCCGGTGGCTATACACGATACCACGCCCTGCGTCCACTGCGGGAAATGCCTCCGTGCCTGCCCGGAGCGGCTGGTGCCCCAGCTTCTGGCTGCCGCCGCCGACCGGGATGAGTTTGATACCTTTGAAAAGTATGGCGGCATGGAGTGCATCGAGTGCGGCTCCTGCGCCTATGTGTGCCCCGCCAAGCGGCACCTGGTGCAGAGTATGCGGTACGGAAAGCGCAAGACCGGCGAGATCATAAGGGCACGCCGGGCAAAAGAAGCGGCTGAAACCGCCAAAGGCGGAACCGTCGCCGGCGGGAAAGGAGGGAAAACACCGTGAATCTGAAAAAGTCTCCGGTTGCGGTCGTGGACGGAGCGGATGCGAACAGCCCCGCAGGATCAACCACCGACATGACCACCACCATCCATGTGTCTGTCTCTCCCCATATCCGTGCAGGGGAGACCACCGCCACCATCATGCGGGATGTGGTCATTGCCCTGGTACCCGCCTGCGCCATGGGCATCTACGCCTTTGGTCTGCGGGCACTCTGGGTCATCCTGACCTGTGTCCTGACCTGTGTCGCCACGGAGTTTGTATATCAGAAGCTCATGAAGTTGCCGTTGACGGTGTCCGACCTGTCGGCGGTGGTCACGGGCATGATCCTGGCTGTCAATATGCCGGCAGGAATCCCCTTGTGGATGCCGGCTCTCGGCAGTGTGTTTGCCATCCTCATCGTCAAGCAGTTGTTCGGCGGACTGGGGCAGAACATCATGAACCCCGCCCTGGCGGCCCGCTGTTTCCTGCTGATCTCCTTTGCCAGCGCCATGACCTCCTTCCCGGAGACGGTGCGCACCCTGTTTGAGGGCAATACCCTGTCCGGGGCTACCCCGCTGGCCGCCATCAAGGCAGGGGCGTCCATTGACTGGTTCCAGATGATCTTCAACACCCACAGCGGCTGTATCGGGGAGGCGTCCGTCATCGCCATTCTGGTGGGGGCCGTCTACCTGTTGGCCCGCCGGGTGATCACCATTCACATTCCGGGTCTGTACATCCTGTCCACCGTGGGCTTTGTCTGCCTGATCCACCTGGTCATGGGCACGGCGGATACCCTGTCTGTCAACTACCTGGTTGCCCAGGTGTGCGGCGGCGGACTTCTGCTGGGTGCCTTCTTCATGGCCAACGACTATGTGACCTGCCCCATCACACCGCTGGGACAGGTGATATATGCCGTCCTGCTGGGTCTGCTCACCGCCCTGTTCCGGGTGGTCGGTTCCTCGTCCGAGGGGGTGTCCTATGCCATCATCATTGGCAATCTGTTCGTTCCCCTCATGGAGCGGGTCACGGTGCCCCGTCCCTTCGGCATGGTCAGAAAGAAAAGGAAGGGGTGAGACGCATGAGCATGAGTAAAGATACAAAAAATATCATACGGAGTGCCCTGATCCTGACGGTCATCACCCTCATCGCAGGGCTTGCACTGGCCGCCGTGTACCAGGTGACCAAAGAACCCATCCGGCAGGCGGAGGCCGCCGCCGCCCTCCGGGCGTATGAGGCGGTCTTCCCGGGAGGGGAATTCGAGGAGCTTCCCCTGGCTCCCTTTAACGGTGCGGCATACGGCATTGCGGATGCCCAGGGCGTGACGGTGGAGAAGATCGTGGCCGTCCAGCAGGGCGGGACGCTCTTAGGCTACGCACTGACCGTCACCTCTCCCAATGGCTACGGCGGGGACATCACTGTGGCGGTGGGTGTCCGGACGGACGGCACCCTGAACGGGATCTCCATCATTTCACAGGGCGAGACAGCCGGCCTTGGAGCCGCCTGCGCCGAGGACAGCTTTACCTCCCAGTTTGCCGGGATCCCCGGCGGGACCGTGGTCTGGACAAAGACCGGAAAGAAGGAGCCCAATGAAATAGATGCCATCAGCGGCGCTACCGTGACCACAAGAGCGGTCACTGCCGCCGTCAATACCGGGCTTGCCTATGTGGCGCAACATCATCCGGCGGAAGGAGGGAGCGGCACATGAAAACCCCGAAGCTGAAAAAGGACTCTCCATTGGAGCGACTGTGGAACGGTCTGATCAGGGAGAACCCTACCTTTGTCCTGATGCTGGGTATGTGCCCCACCCTGGCAGTCACCACCGGAGCCATCAACGGACTGGGCATGGGACTGTCCACGGCAGCGGTGCTGATCCTCTCCAACATGATGATCTCCCTCCTGCGCAAGGTCATCCCCAATCAGGTGAGAATGCCGGCATACATCGTGATCGTGGCCTCCTTTGTCACCATCGTGGAGATGCTCATGCACGCCTATGTCACCAGCCTGTACGATTCGCTGGGCATATACATCCCCCTCATCGTGGTCAACTGTATCATCCTGGGTCGGGCAGAGGCGTATGCCTCCCGGCATGGGGTGCTGTCCTCCGCCTTTGACGGCCTGGGCATGGGGCTGGGCTTCACCGTTGCCCTGACGCTCATTGGCCTTGTCCGGGAGCTGTTGGGAGCCGGAACGGCCTTCGGCATCCGGATCCTGCCGGGTGGCTATACCCCTATCTCCATTTTTGTGCTGGCTCCCGGTGCCTTCTTCGTGCTGGCGGCACTGACTGCCCTGCAAAACAAGCTGAAGGCACCCAGTGCCACCAACCGGGATAGCGATGCCATTGCCTGCGGCGGCAACTGCGCCCGGTGCGCCGGTTCCTGTGGGGCAGCCAACCATGAGGCCGTGGTGGATGAACGGCAAAAGAAGCAGTCTGCCGCCCGGGAGGCAGCCGCTCTGAAGAAGTCAGCGGTAGCGGCAACAGCCGCAGCGGCGGCTTCCGCACCGCCCGCCCCTTCGGACAAAGCCCCGGACGGGCAGGCTGGTACACAGAAAAAACCAAGCGGAGAGGAGGTAACAAAGTAACATGAGTGCATTCACGACCATCCTGCTGACCATCGTGACCACGGTGCTGATCAACAATGTGGTGCTCAGCCAGTTCATGGGTCTCTGCCCCTTCCTCGGTGTGTCCAAGCAGATCAAGACCGCCCTGGGTATGGGTGCGGCTGTCATCTTTGTCATCACCGTTTCCTCGGCTGTTACCGCCTGTCTCTACCGCTTTGTCCTTCTGCGGTTTGACCTTGTCTACCTGAACACCATCCTGTTCATCGTGGTCATTGCGGCACTGGTGCAGTTCGTGGAAATGATCCTGCGCAAGTTCAGTACGGCCCTGTATCAGGCGCTGGGGGTG